>JBLYYU010000176.1:0-4512 GCA_048550275.1 Polyangiales bacterium | reverse complement strand
GTTGCTCTTCGGGGTCCTCGGATTCGCAGCAGAGACCTTTCTTTGGCCCGGCGGGCAGGTCGCTCGCGCCGATCGGCTGTGGGCACACCAGGTATCGTTCCTGCGAGAGCAGAAGCTCATCGACGAAGATGAGATTCCTTCGTATTTCCATTCCAGCGGCGCATTCGACATTCGATCGGATGGTTTCGGTGTCACCAAGGACGGCTTTTTTTCCTACGCAGCGAAGCCGAGCGGAGACGTGGTGACGAGCCGGCACGAGTTTGCGGACATTCGAGACATGACGGTCGATCCGCCGAAATCCTTTTTCGACGACACCATCGTTACCATCGACCCGCGAAATGGAGATCGCATCCAACTCTCAGTCGTTCACGATGAAGTCGACGCGGACCATAAGGCCTTCGTGGGTGCGCTCATGCGGCGCTGGCGCGAAGCGGAGAGCAAGACGTCTAGTACACCAATGGAATCGCGAGTCCCTTGAGGTTGGCCACGGGACCTCAGTCACACGACCACCAAACCACACGCACAGCGGCACCGACACCAGGCACCAAGACCCGCAGCCGCCCCCTACGCCACGAACCCGAAGTGCCTCAGCCCCTCGAGCACACCCTTCGCGTACTTCTCTTTCGCGAAGTAGATCTTCTCGGCGATACCCTGCGCCACCGCTTCGATACCCAAGTCCTTCTTGAGCGATTGGTCGGCGTTCCCGACCACGATGACTCGAAAGCCCGTGAGCATCGCCGCTCGATCATTCCCTGAGTCGCCGGCGTAAACCAAACGCGCTTCGTCCACGCCGCTGTGGTCGTGCAAGTACCGAACCGCGTAGTCCTTGGCGATGCCGGCTGGAAGCACGTCGAGGAGGCCGCGGTCGGTGACCGGGTCGTGGCTGGCGATGAGGTTGACCTTCGCGCCCGCTGCGTCGAGCTTCGCTTGCACCGGGTCCACATACGGCTCCGGGCGTCCCTCGGTGTAGTAGCTGACCTTGAACTCTCCTTGCTTCTCTTCTTCTTGAAGCTCGAGGCCGTTCACCTCGCCTATCGCGTCGCGAATGTCCGCGCCGCTCAAACCGCCGAACGCGGCTCGCATCGCCTCACGGTATCCCTCGTCCGGCTCGTAGCCGCCGTCGGTGCTTCGATAGACGCTCGTGCCAACATCGCAGACGAACCACTGCGGCTCGGGCAGGCCGATCTCGGCGATCCCTTCTCGCCCGAGGGAGAGGTGGCGGCCGGTGACGTACGCCAGCATCAGGTTGACGCTTCCTTCGACCGCGTCTACGAACTCGGAGACTTCGCGCAAGCGTTGCGCGTTGCGTTCGAGGGGGATCAGCGTGCCATCCAGATCTGACGCGAGCAGGGATCGTGTTATGCTCATTTCGGCAAGAGCCTAGCGAGGACCGAGACCACCTGCACCCAGGAAAGCGTCAGCGGAGAGCCCGTGCATCGATTCCATAAACGACCTGTCATTTTCGGCGAGGTGCTGTTCGACCATTTCACGGACGGCAGCCGTGTCTTGGGGGGCGCTCCGTTCAACGTCGCCTGGCATTTGCGGGGGTTCAATTCGAATCCGCTGGTGATTAGCGCGGTCGGAGAGGATGCCGAGGGCCGCGAGGTGCTCGAGCGGATGACGAGTTGGGACCTGATGACCCACGGGGTCCAGGTCGACTCGCAGCACCCGACGGGCCGAGTGACGGCCTCCGTGGTCGACGGCGAGAACCATTTCGAGATCGCCCCTGACCAGGCCTGGGACACGATTTATGGCGACCCGGCGCTGCGTGCGGCCTTCGAGGAGTCCGTGGGCCTGCTCTACCACGGCTCGCTCGCGCTCCGCTCGGAGGAGAGCTGGAACACGCTTCGCCAGCTTCGGGCCAAGGCCGAGGCGCCTTCGTTCATCGACATCAACCTCCGCGAGCCCTGGTGGACGAAGGAGAAGGTGGACTGGTGCCTCTGGAACGGGAACTGGGTAAAGCTCAATGACTCTGAGCTCGCCGAGCTGACGGGCGAGCCGACGGGGACCTTCGAAGAGTGCCGCGACGCCGCGATGACCTTGGCGCGCAAGCACGGCAACGACGGCATCATCATCACCCGCGGGGCAAAGGGCGCGATGTCGGTGCTCGGCGCCGAGACAGCGTTCAAAGCGCATCCGACCCCCGTGAAGAACCTCGTCGACAGCGTCGGCGCGGGCGACGCGTTCAGCGCAGTGGTCTGCCTCGGGCTCCTACAGGAATGGGACCACCAGGTCACCCTCGACCGGGCCGCCGCGTTTGCGGCCGACGTCTGCGGCATTCGCGGCGCGACGACGACGGACTTCGCGCTCTACGAACGGCACCTGGCCGAATGGGCCAAGGACACCAGCGCCGGCACCATCAGCGCACCCGAAGCGCATCGGCTCTACGTCTTGTCGCTGACCGTGCACGGACTGGTTCGCGCGACCGACATCGAGCTCGGGCGCGACGCCGACACCGGCGGGCAGGTGTCGTACGTGGTCGACCAGGCGAGGGCGCTTTCCGAGCACCCCGATGTCGAGCGAGTCGATGTCATCACGCGCCTCATTCAAGACAAGCGCGTCGATGAAATCTACTCGCGTCCGTTCGAGCCAATAAGTCGGGGCGCCCAAATCGTGCGCATCCCCTTCGGCCCTCGGCGCTACCTGCGCAAGGAAACGCTCTGGGAGCACCTCGACAGCCTCATCGACCAACTCACGCGCTACGTGCGCATGCAGGAACGCACACCGGATCTGATTCACGGGCACTACGCCGACGCCGGGTACGTTGGTTCGCGACTCGCGAAGCTGCTCGGTGTTCCCTTCGTGTTCACGGGGCACTCCCTCGGCCGAGTGAAGCAGCTTCGGCTCCAGTCGAAGGACGAGGAGAACGAGAAGACCTACCGCTTCGTCCAACGCATCGAAGCCGAAGAGCGCACGCTCGAAAGCGCCGCGCTCGTCATCGCGAGCACCCACCAGGAAGTGCACGAGCAGTATGAGCTCTACGACCACTACCAGCCCGACCGCATGCAGGTCATCCCGCCCGGCGTCGACCTTTCACGCTTCTCGCCGCCCGAAGAGCCGTTCGAACGGCCGACTATCGCCAACCAGCTCGACCGGTTTCTCAAGGACCCGAGCAAGCCCATGGTCTTGGCGTTGGCCCGGGCCGACGAACGGAAGAACTTCGAAGGTCTGGTCCGCGCCTTCGGTGAAACCGCGGGCCTCCGAGACATGGCGAACCTCATCATCATCGCGGGCAATCGTGATGACATCGGCGAAATGGGCGCCGGTCCGCGCCGCGTGCTCACGCAGATTCTGACGCTCATCGACCGCTACGACCTCTACGGCACCGTTGCCTACCCGAAGCACCACGCGCCGAGCGATGTCCCCGAGCTCTACAGGCTCGCCGCGAAGACCCGAGGGATCTTCGTCAACCCGGCGTTGACCGAGCCCTTTGGCCTGACGCTCCTCGAAGCGGCAGCCACTGGCGTCCCGCTCGTCGCCACGAACGATGGCGGCCCGACGGACATCATCGGGACCTGCGACAACGGAATCCTCGTCGATGCGCTCGACCACGTGGCGATCGGCAAGGCGATTCACGATGCGCTCAGCGACCCGGAGCGATGGACCCGATGGTCCGAAGACGGCGTGGAAGCCGCGCATGCGAACTACTCCTGGGACAGGCACGCCGACCGCTACGTCGAAGAGGCGCGAAAGGTCGTCAAGGGCACGCGTCACGTCCCCGTCTACCGGCGGCGCACCAAGCTCGCGGGCATGGACCGGCTCTTGGTCACCGACGTCGACGACACGCTGACCGGCGACGATGAGGCGATGGCGGAGCTCATGGAGCGCCTCGAGAACAGCGACACCAATGTCGGGTTCGGCATCGCGACCGGGCGAACCTTGAAGGAAGCGCTCGCGCTCATGGACGAGCTCGAGGTGCCGGTCCCCGACGTGCTCATCACCGCCGCGGGAAGCGAGCTCCACTACGGGACGCATCTGCTCCCCGACCGGTCCTGGGAACGCCAGATTCGCTACCGCTGGGACGCGGACGGGGTCCACCGTGTCGTGGGCGCGATTCCGGGCGTCGAGCGGGTGCCCGAGTCGGAAACGAAGTACAGGCTTCGCTACCGCCTCGACCCCAAGCGGGCGCCGAACCTGAGAGAGCTCCGCCGGCTCGTTCGGCAGGCCGGGCTTCGCGTCACGACGATTCTCGACCATGAGGTCTACCTCGACGTCGTGCCGATTCGCGCCTCTTGCGGCTTCGCCATTCGTTTCTTCTGCTTTAAGTGGAACCTCGAGCCGCAGCGATTGCTGGTCGCCGGCGATTCAGGGAACGACTGGGACATGCTTTCGGGCGACACGCTGGGGGTCGTGGTGAGCAATCACACACCCGAGCTCGACCGGCTCAGGGGAAGGCCGCGAATTCATTTTGCAGAAAATGCGCATGCGCGCGGGATCCTCGAGGGGATCGACCATTATGATTTCCTAGGGGACATCCGAGTCCCGCCCGAGGAACACGAATGATTCAAACGC
>JBLYYU010000175.1:0-12771 GCA_048550275.1 Polyangiales bacterium | reverse complement strand
GGCGTAGGCGTAGGCGTAGGCGTCGGCGTGGGCGTAGGCGTCGGCGTCGGCGTAGGCGTGGGCGTAGGCGTAGGCGTGGGCGTGGGCGTGGGCGTAGGCGTCGGCGTGGGCGTCGGCGTAGGCGTCGGCGTGGGCGTAGGCGTAGGCGTGGGCGTGGGCGTCGGCGTAGGCGTAGGCGTAGGCGTAGGCGTAGGCGTAGGCGTCGGTGAAGGCTGGTACGGTGGAACCGTCGAAAGAAGAGTCCGGAAAAGCACATCCGGACTGGTCGATGGGTCCATCGCCTGCATGCCGCTCGAACGCTCGATCCAGCTCATCCCTCCGCCCACGTGCACGGACTTCAGCATGTACGGGTCACCACCACCATAGAAACCGCTCCACGCCGCCAGGATCTGATCGATCGTCGGCACGTAGAGGTCGTGCGTGTCCGGTCCCTGGTCTCTTCGCTCGTAGTTTCCGAGCACAGCCGCAGTCGAGTGGCCGATGTATGTCGGAACGTCGAGCCCTCGGATG
This sequence comes from Polyangiales bacterium, assembly GCA_048550275.1. Taxonomy (GTDB): domain Bacteria; phylum Myxococcota_A; class Polyangia; order Polyangiales; family Houyiibacteriaceae; genus SG8-38. Next base: position 12,261 of record JBLYYU010000175.1, on the reverse strand, counting down.
ACCATCATCTTGTCGATCAAGCTTTGCGGCATCGAGGCCGCCGCGCTCGTCAGCACTGGGGAGAGCGCCACGTTGCCCCCTGTCGAGGCTCCGGAGAGCCGCCCATAGTGCATCGTGTGATCGCTGTAGAGCGAGTGGCTGTTGTTGAGGACGTTCTCTTCCGGATACATGTACTCCGGCCAAACGCCTCCGTGTCCGGTCAAGAACGCAACGAAGAACCGCTGGTCGTACGACTGAGCCTTAGCCGTCCGGGGTTGAAGCGACGAAAGAAAAGGAATCGAAAGAACGGCACCGCCGGTACCCATCAGAAAGTGGCGGCGACCCATTTGGCGGACCGGCATTAGGACTCATCTCCTCTCAGGCGCTGCTTGAACGCTGGCAAATATGCGATTCGTTTGAACACGTCACTCAAGGGGGCGCCGGAGCTGAGCTCATAGCTCAGGACGTCGACCGTCTCCTCGTCGCCACCAAAACTCGGGTCAGCGGTGAGGCCGAGGGCGAACCGAACGTAGTGTTGGGCGAAGCAATGCTGAAGTTGATCGCCCTGCATGAGCTGCTCGGTCAAGTCGGCGGGGCCGCTGACCTGTCGCCCGTCGCTGAGCCCGTCGATGAAAGGATTCGCCGCGAGGTCCAGTGGGAACATCTCCACGCGTCCGCTTTCTTCGATGACCATTTCTGCGCTCCGGTGTCGGCCCAGCGCGTCAAACGCCTCGAGCGGAAAACCAAGCCCATTGATGTACTGGTGACAGCCGACGCAACCGCTGGGGCTCGTCAGAGACTCGACCTTTTCACGGGTCGTCGCGACATCAACGACCTCGTCGATGCCCTCATTGACGTTCGCAGGCGGGGCTCCGAGCTCGTCGCACATGAAGTTCTCTCGGATGCGCACGCCACGCAGAATCGGGTGGGATTCAACCGTCGCGGCGGCGAGCAAGGCAGCTCGACCGAGCACGCCCTGTCGCTCCAAGGTCGGGAATTCGACCAAAGGCTCCTCGCCATTCCAGACGGGGACCTCGTAAATCGCGGCGAGATCGGCTGTCCGTGCAAAGGATGCCGTGCTGGTGAAGAGGTCGTCGAAGGTGCCGTTCTGCCGATAGTATTCGGTCATCTCGACAGCTTCCGCGATCATGTTGTCGCGAAGTTGAGGGGAGACATCGGTGCCTTCGACAAAGGCCATCTTCCGCGGGTTCGCAGATGAGACGCCACCAAATGGGTCACCGGACTTGTAGAGTTCGAGCCACTCGTGGAAGAAGTGTCGGAACGTCATGCGCGTTCGCTCGTCGGCGTAGATGCGCTCGACCTGAGCCTCGTAGCCGCTTTCAGTCATGAGGGAGCCATCCGCTGCTGCGGCGAAGAGCTCCTCATCGGGCATCGAGCCCCAGAAATGGTACGAGAGCCGAGACGCGAGTCCGTACCCGTCGAGCTCATAGAGACCCTCGTCGATCTCGTCCCCGCCGGTTTCGATTCGGTAGACGAAGTTCGGAGAGATGAAGAACGCTATCAGCAGGTCGGCGAGCGCCTGGGGCGTGGCTTCGTAGCTCTGCCCGTCATTGGCAAAGACCTTGTGGAGAAAGAAGTCTCGCTCCTCGTCGGTCACCGGCCGACGCATCGACCAAAGCCCCATCGAGTCGATGAACGGCAAGATGCACGCGGTGTGGTTCTCGCTCGGGGTGTCCCCACAACCGGCGAACATCCTGCTGCGCGCCGAATCGTTTTGGACAATCGCGTTTGCCGCAGTCTGGGCGATGTCGAAATACCCCCGGATATGGAGTTCCCCCACGTTTTGCGACATGCGGCTGAAGGTCGAGCCAACGAGACCGCCAACGTCGAGCTCCGCAGGATCGTCGGGGATGACACCGTACGCCGGCTCGACTTCGTCGAGCACGGCGTCGGCATCACCGCCAAGGAAGTGACCGAGGAGGTCTTCCAGCGTTCGCTGGTGCTGCAGCTTGGTGAGCCGCAGCAGCGAAGCCTGGCTCGCGTACCCGTAACTAGAGCCGGAGCTGTTGGACGGGCCGTCGTCCCCCCGACGCGACCCGCCACCGGCTCCCCCAATGACCCCTTCGCACGCAACCAGTAAGAAGCCCATAAGGACTAGAAAGAACCCTCGAATCACTACTTCACCCCTTAGGGTTGCTATGGATCCCTAAGGATGTAGGTGTCTAGGAGCTTCTACAGTTCATTACATTGTTATTCATCCTTCGGGATTATTCAGGAATGCCTTACGAAGACGGCATCGACCCTGAGGCTCGGCGTTGGACCCGCGTTTGGTGGACTTCGCGAAGCTTGCTGGCTTGTCCCGAGCTGATAAAAGGCACGCCGTAGGGGGTCTTCGCGCGCAGCGGGGGCGAGTCGAGTGCCACGCGAAATTGTCATCCTTCTCACAGCTTTCGGAGTCCTCATCGCGTTGGGGGTCCTCGAGCTAATTCTCCATCGGAGACGGCTCGGGCGGATCCCGATTCGCATTCACGTCAACGGGACGCGGGGCAAGACCAGCGTGACCCGGCTCATCGCCGCGGGGCTTCGAGAGGCTGGCATTCGTTGCGTCGCCAAGACCACTGGAACAGTGCCTCGGTTCATCTTGCCTAATGGTCGCGAAGTGCCCGTGTATCGGCCTGGCGGCCCCAATGTGATCGAGCAGAAGCAGTCGGTGACGATGGCCGCAGCACAGCGCGCCGAGGCATTGGTGGTCGAGTGCATGGCGCTTCAACCCCACCTTCAATGGCTCTCCGAGTCCAAGCTCGTGCGCGCGACTCATGGGGTGATCACCAACGCGCGACCCGATCACCTGGACGTGATGGGCCCGACCGAAGAAGACGTCGCCCGCGCGCTGGCTGGGACGGTTCCAGTGAAGGGCGTTTTTCTGACCGCCGAGCGCACCCACCGGGCGTTCTTTCAAGAGGTTGCCGAAGATAGGGAGTCTCGGTTTCGCGGTTCCGAGGAGATCAGCCGGCCCCTCGACCGGGAGGATGTGTCCGGCTTTTCGTATCTCGAGCACCAGGAGAACATCGAGCTCGCCCTCGCGGTTTGCGAAGAGGTCGGTGTCGATATCGAAATCGCGCTTCGAGGGATGTGGAGGGCCAAGCCCGACCCGGGCGCAATGACCGAAGCACAGGTCGAGTTCTTCGGGCGCCACATCGTTTTCGTCAACGGTTTCGCAGCGAACGACCCGACTTCGACTCGGTACATCTGGGAGCAATCGCTGCGACGGCATCGCGATTTGACCAGGCGAATCGCTGTGTTCAACTGTCGATCTGACCGGGCTGACCGTTCGGAACAGCTGGCCGAGTCGTACGCTCGTTGGACGCAGGCCGACGAGGTCGTTCTGCTTGGAAGCGGCCAGTACATATTCGCGCGCGCCGCGGTGAGAAACGGACTGGACCCGACGCGATTGGTTTTCGTCGACCGGACCCATCCGGCCGATATTTTCGAGATTCTGCTGGGCCTTGCAGACCCCTCGGCCCTGATCATGGGGCTAGGGAACATCGCAGGGCCAGGGTTGGCGTTGGCGGAGTACTTCGCCAACCGGGGGATGGATCATGCCAGAGATTGAGTTGCTGACATTGTCGATTGGGCTCGGCCTTGCAGCGAGCCTGCTCTACGGGGAGCTATTCGGGCTTGCCGCCGGCGGGATGGTCGTTCCGGGCTACGTCGCCTTGTACATGAACAAGCCGGTCGACATCGGGCTCACACTACTCGCCGCCCTAGTGACCTTCGGCTTTTTGAAGGGCCTGTCGCAGATCGCGATTGTCTACGGACGGCGGCGAACCGCGTTGACGATTCTCTTTGGCTATATAGTGGGCCTTGGCTTCCGGATGTGGTTGGACAGCGCAATCACCCCGTTCTCAGAGGGAGCGATCATCGGGTTCATCATTCCTGGCTTAATCGCGATTTGGTACCAGCGGCAGGGCGTGCTCGAGACGACCCTCAGCCTGGTCACTGCCGCAATCCTCGTCCGGATGATCTTGGTCGTGACCATTGGAGACGTATCGATATGAGAGGGATGTACTGGAAACCGGAGGGTGCTTCCCAGGTCCAGCGCGCCCTGGTCGCGGCGCTGGCAGTCGTCGGTCTCGTGGCCGTCGAGGTGTTCCCTACGGAGGAGCAGCAACCGCACTACGCCGAAAAAATGCTCGCCGCTCGCAAGGCACAAGACGCGTTGGGCGTGATCGCTGACGCCTCGGAGCGCAGGGGCATCCGCGTCGAGCCCAAGTTCGACCCCGCGGGCTCGAGGTTGGTAGGCGACAACCTTTCGCCAATCACCAGCGGAAGCGGCAGCCTGGTTTCGAAACAAACCACGGTGAACCCGAACTTCGCGGCAGTGGTCGTCCAATGGCTCAAGGATTTGCGGATCAAGAGCGGTGATGTGGTCGCAGTTGGGGTCTCCGGCTCCTTTCCGGCGGTAAACGTCGCAGTCTACTCCGCTATCCACGAGCTTGGCATCGAGCCGATCATCATCTCGAGCACGGCGGCCTCGCAGTACGGAGCCAACGATCCGGGGTTCACCTGGCTGGACATGGAGGCGGCGCTTCGCAAGAACCAGGTGTTTCCATACAAGTCGGTCGCGGCTTCACTCGGCGGCGTTGGTGACGACGCGATCGGCCTGACCAAGCGTGGACGAAACATGCTCGAGAAGGCCGTCCAGCGAAACAAGATTCCACTCCTCGCGGACATCGAGCCCAGTCGTGCCCCGCCGGAACCAGTCGACGACGAGGCTGAGCCAACTCCGCAAATCCACACGCTCGTCGATCAGGATCGTGTCCGGGAGCGCCTTCGTCTCTATCACGAAGTCGCTGGCGACCGGCCGATCAAGGCCTACGTCAACGTTGGCGGCGGCACCGTTTCGGTCGGCACCAAGGTCGGCAAGCGCAAGTTCGTGCCAGGCGTCAATACGCGGCTTCCCAAAGGCATCGAAGACATGCCGCCGTCCGTGCTGGGTGCGTTCCTCGAATTGGGCGTGCCTGGGATCCACTTGACCCAGATGATTGAGCTCGCGGAGAGGTACGGCCTCGACATCGCGCCAACCGTAACGCCCGAGGTCGGAACGGGTGACGTTTTCCAGAAGCGACAAGCGAATCGCTGGCTTGCCGGCATCGTTTTGGCGCTGATCCTGCTCTCGCTTTTCGTCATCGCGCGGGCGCCTTGGGGCACGCGTATGCTCCGCACCACGATTCCTCCCGAGAGCGTCGTGCCGCCGGCACCCCGTGCGCCAAGTGGATTCGTGGCTCGCGGCGAGTCGCGGGACGGCAACGGAAGCGCCACGGATCCACCGCACAATTGAAGCAGCCCGCGGCCGTGCTAAGCACTCGGTACTTGGAGGTGCCCATGCTTCGTTTCGTTCCGTTCTTGCTTGCCGGTCTCTTGTCGTTCTTGGCGGCGAGCTGCGCCAGCGATACCGTCGTTCAAACCGGCCAGGTCATCGTCGAAGTCGACGAAACCGCCGACTTCACCGCGCTTCGATCATTCAGCGTCGTGACGCAGGATCTAGCGCCTCCCGGCACTCCCGAGCCTGGGCCCGACGAGAAGTTTTTCAACGACGTCGTCAACGACCTGATCATCGAAGCCATGACGGCCCCGCCGATCTGCTTGGAGTTCATTCCTCCCGACGAGGTCACCGATGAGAACGAGCCCGACGTCTGGGCTGCGAACGGACTAGCACGAACCACCGGCGAGGGGACCTACTGGCAGTGTATCGGCGGCTGGTACTGGGGCTGGTGGGGCTGGATGTGGGATCCCTGCGCTTGGGTGACCCCGATTCCGGTCGAGTTCGATGTCGGCAACATGGTCATTCCCGTCGGGCCGCGGCCGCCCGAGGGTGAGGATCCAAATCCGATCTTCGCTGGCCTCGCACAGTCAGTCGCGGGCACAGGTCCAGATCTAGAGACCAAGGTTCGCGCCGCCGTGGATGCGATTTTCGCGCAGTGGCCCACGAACCGAACCTGCACTCCCTAGAAGTCTTGCAGGGCGTCGCTAGCGTCGCCGGCGTCGACTGCGCCGGTGCCGCTTGGCGAGCTCGGCGTGGCCGCGTTCGGTGAGCTTCGGCGGAAAGACATACGCCGCCAGATACGCCAGCGGGTTCAGAACCTCGTCGTCCTGGAACAGCCCGAAGTGCAAGTGGGCGCCGGAGTCCTTGATCCCGGTCCGCCCCACTTCGCCAAGCCGTTGGCCCGCTTCGACCTGGTCCCCGATCCGCACATCGTAGTTCGCGAGGTGCGCGTACAGCGAAACGACGCCGTTTCCGTGGTCGACTTCCACGAAGATCCCCCGCGGGCCGAAGTGCCGTTCGTGGACGATGACGGCGCCCCAAGGCTCGAGCGGAATGTGCGCGCGCCGCTCCCAATCTACTCCGGCGAACACGACGGTGCCGGCGGCAACGGAGCGAACAGGCTCGCCTTCTTCGGACGCGAAGTCGATGCCGCGATGAGGCCGGCGGCCTTGGTCTCGCGGTTCTCCGAGACCGCTGGTCGCGATTCTCGGGTAGCCATCCAGCGGGCTGACGAACGAGATTCCGCCCGCGCCCTTTCCCTTGCGACCGAGTCGCGCGTGGCTGCTCAAGAGCCTGCGCCTCGCCGTGAGGATCCGATCTTCGGGCCCTGCGTCTCCGACCTCGTCGCCCCAGATGAAGTGAGAAACCGCGTGACGGTGCGGCGCCGAATCGAAAGCGCGGTCGACCTGTGGGCACTGCTGCCCGAACACATTCAGAAGCGCTGCCGCGAAGTAGATGTTCGCGTCGGGCCTCATGAGCGTTCGACGGTCGAAACGAAACGCACTCACGTCGAGCTCTTTGCGACTCCAACCCTGATCGGTCCAGATCCCAAAGCGATAGACCCCAGCGCGGATGTTGCCCTCGTGCATGCCTCGGTTGATCAGCGTGAGGCCCGTGCCGTAGCTTCCGTCGACATCGGCTTGGCAGTTGCTCTGCGTGTAGACCAGCGCAGCGAGCAGCCAGGGGTCGACCGCGTATTCCTGGCTGTAGCGCACAATGGCCTCGGCGTATCGCTCGAGCTCGTCTGCGCCGCTGGTCGAGGGGCAAAGCTGGGCCATGGCCGCCACCAGGTCCTTGGCCGGCACGCTCGCCGGCGACGCCGGTTCGTCAGGCCAGTACGAGAGATTGAGTAGACCGGCCCCGCGCGGACGAAGCGCGAGGCGTCGCATCTCATCCGCCGTGAGCGGGCCCGTTCCGCCGCGGGCACGCACCTCTGACGACTCGTTCAGCACCACGCCCTTCCGAAGACGTCGTTTCCACGGCGTGTCCTGAGCGTGAGTCGACTGGAGCGTCGCGATGAGAGCGATGGAAGTTGCTAGGGTTAAAAGGCTGGCGGCGATTCTCAAGCGGCTCTCCAGAACGATCAGAATGCAGATCCTTCGTGAGGCCTCCAACTTAACCGCGTAACTGTCCGGACTGTTTCAGGTCTTCAAAGGTTTTGCGGCCTTGGACCATGTCCGCTAGGGTGCCGGTCGGGACATGCGGCGAAACGCGTGATGAGCAGCCAGCTAGGGACAGAATTTTCGGGGGAGCGCCTCGCATCGCTTGCAAACCGCCAAGAGCTATTCGCTCGACGGCAGTACGAGCCTGTGATCTCTCCGCGAGCGTTGGAGTCGACGACCTCGACTTGGTTCGGCGTCGGCGTCGCTGCGGACGATGCGAGTTGTGGCTTGCCGGTCGACGTTTTGGTTCTCGTCTTCGCACAGGAGATGGTCCGTCGCGAGCTGGGTCTAAGTCGTAGCTCGATCCTCATCGCGGATAGCAACGCGTGCAACGCCGGTGTGCCGAGGCTCGACGTGCACCGCGCCGCTTCCCTCGCCCAAGCGCCTCTCGAAGCTCTCATCGACCGATTTGGTTTTCCGGTCGAGATTCGCCGCTCCTCTTCTTTGGCGCCTGCATCCGAAGTGGCACGCAAACAAGAAGCTCTCGAAATCGAAAACGGATACGTGGCGCAGCAACTCGTGCAGACCGAGATCATGAGAACACGCGGTGCCGCGGTCAAAGTCGGCTGGGCCCTCTCCGCATGCACGTACGACGAAACCTACTTCGATCGCCTCTACCGAAACCGTTTTGGTGAACAGGTCAGCTTCGCGTACACGATCGGCGGCCGCACGCTGAACCCTCAGCGCCCTCGCGCATGTCCTTACCTTTGCCGAGAGCCCCTTGATCGTCTTCTTCTCGGCACTCGCGAGAACGCGGTTCGCAAGCTCTATAACGACGCCGCGTCGCCGGCCTTCCGTGGCTATCGCCGCTTGATCGCCAAGCTCGCACGGGCCTACCAGCATCTGACCGGCGACGACCCCGGAACCCCGGAAAGCTTCCTCCAGTTCGTCGTCGACGCCTCGTCGCCCACGGCTACTGTAGGAAAGCGGGCAGCCCGCGAATCGGTAGCCGGCGCACCGACGAGCTTCGCTCCCTGATCTCGCGCACCTGCGAGTCGGTGAGTGCGCTTGCTCCGCGTCCGCTTTGTCCGGCCCGAAGAAATGATTCTGGCTGCACGCCTCGCTCGAGGAGGAGCGCGGTCGCATGGTCGAAAACCCGCTCGCGTCGCTTCATCGCCTCGAAGCTGCTCTCCTCTACTGCCCTGTCGACCCAGCTTCGATCGCGCTCCCAGCCCAGGAATTCGACGATTCGTTCGACGGAGGCTTTTCGGTCGGCGAGTAGATCTTCGTATCGCACGATCAGCACATCGGGTTCCGCGGCGTGTTCATGCCATCCCGCCACGTGTTCGAACCAAGATCCGTATTGAACGCGACCCGTCATGAAGCGCTCGTAGAACTCGTCGAGCGATCCGCCGAAACCCAAGTAAGCCTGGTAGAAATGGAAGTACGAATTCAGCACGTCCATGCAGTCGCGCTCCACGTAGATGTAGCGCGCGCCGTCCGGAAGCCACTCCCGCGGCAAGTGGCTCTTGAAGACACGCGGTGAGGGGAACGCGGCCAGGTCGGCGGCCTTGAGCTCGCCAATGGCCAAAGAACGTTCGAACCAGGGCGAGACTCTCGTCAAGTGCGGCGGGTCGGGCTGCTGTTCGTGGCTGAGAAGGTACAGGATCCATTGCGTGAGCGTGGTGCCCGATCGCGGGTAGCTGGAAACGAAGACATCGCTCGGCCGAACCTCGAGCTCCAGTCGTCCGCGCAGGAACTTGGCGATTCGGCGGGCGTTGTCCAGATTGCGAACAGCAGCATCGAGCGCGCTGCTGGCGACGCCTAGAGCGCTGCTCGCCGTCTTTCGAATGGGGTTTCCCGCATCTCTCTTCTCGCTTGGCCGCATGATCTGACGCTGACTACCCTAGCACCGCCGATGGAAGCCCTAGCACATATCACCACAGCCGAGTTTGCACTGGCCTTCCTGGTCAGTTTCGTCGCTGCCGCGCTGCACAGCACCGTCGGCTTCGGGTTCGCCCTGCTGAGCGTGCCGCTTCTCTCGCTGCTCGATCCCCTCTTCGCACCCGTACCACAGCTGCTCGTCGTCTTTCCGCTCACCTTGGCGATCGTGCTGCGCGAGCGCCACGCCGTGGAGGTGAAGAGCACGCTCTGGATTTTCGCGGGCCGTTTGCCGGGGGCTGTCATCGGGGTCGCGCTGCTGAAGATGCTCTCCTCGGCCGCGCTCGACATTCTGATGTCGCTCATGGTGATCATCGGTGTCGCGATCGTCGTCAGTCGTGGAACGTTTCGGCGCAACGCGCCCCGCGAGTTCGTAGCCGGTGTCGCCTCGGGGACGATGGCTATGGTCTCGGCGATTGGCGGCCCTCCGATCGCGCTCCTCTATCGAAACGACAGCGGCCCGACTGTGCGAGCGAATCTCGGCCTCGTGTTCGCGATCGGACTCTGCATCACGATCACGGTTCGCGCAGCGGCCGGCGAAGTGACTTGGGAAGAGGTCCTCATCGGTGCGGCTCTGCTACCCGCTGTCGGGCTTGGCTTGCGAGCCAGCAAGGTCCTGATTCCGCGCGTCGACGGTCCTCGTCTTCGCAACGCAATCGTCGCCGTAGCCGGCGCTGCGGCCCTGTTGCTCCTTGGGAGAGGCCTCTTCAGTTGGTGAACTGGACCCAGGTCGTTTCGGGCTGGAACCGGACCGCGTGCCAGGCAGCCGGGACTTCCGGCTCGCTCCAGTAGTAAAGCCAGCGCGCGTCGACCGGCGCGATGTTCGTGCAGCCGTGACTCCGCACCTTGCCGAAGTCGGTGTGCCAGTACGCACCGTGGAGCGCGTAGCCGCCGTGGTAATAGAGCGTCCAGGGCACTTCTTCGACCTCGTAGAACCCGTCGATCGGGTCGGTCGCGTTCATCGTCGTAGAGATGTACTTTTGCTGAACCTCGAAGAGCCCCGCAGGTGGTTCGTAGCCCTTCTTGCCGCTCGAGATCACGGTCGCATACACCGGTCGATCACCTTCGTACGCCACGAGCGTTTGCTCGCTGAGGTCGACGTGAATCCATTTCGCCGTGGAGGGCACACCGCTCGGGCGCTTGGTCTTTCGGGCCAGTCGGACCTCGTCACGCTTGACGGCCCCCGGCTTGCCGGAGACGTACTCGACGTCGCCTACGGTCAGCACCTCGTCGACTACGAAGCGAGAGTGCTTCTGAGCCGTTCCGCTGACGCTCGCTTCGCCACCCTTCACACTGTGCAGCGTTCTATCCTCGCCGTAGACGATCGCCATCGGCAGCGCCCAGCCGGCGTGGCCGAGCTCCTCGCCGCGTACGATGTCGGGGTTTCTCAGCTCCAAGTCGGACTCGCGTACGAAGCGACCGCGAATCGTGCGATAGAACACCGCTCCGTCGGCCTTTCTCGTTTCCTTTTCGGCGAGCGCGAGGAAGTAGTCGCCTTCCATGAGTGAAGAAACCACCTCGGGGGTGGAACCCTTCTTCTCCATCGCTCGACGCGCCTGCTTTTCTTCATCCACCGTCGGTATCCGGTAGTAGCGTGGCGCTCGTTTCGTGATCACGCGTGAGTATTGATAGGGCAGGTGCTTGCTAACCTCGGCGGGCGGCACTCCGTATCGGTTGGTGCTCGGCGTGTCGCTCACATGGAAGCCGAGGGACGTGCAGACGTAGCCGAACGGCGTCGCCTCGTACCAGGTGCCGCCCTTGCAGCCGGAGCCGGTCACGCTTTTGCCGACCGCGAGAACACTGCCGCGCCGAACTACGCCGGCTACTTTCGGGCTGCTGGCCGCCTTGTCGTAGATGAACGAGTCGTAGTGGAACGCCGAACCGAAGCGCCCAGTCTTTCCGGTGTTGTTCTTCGGGCTTGGCTGCCGTTGATTCCAGTCGTCGAGGTGGGGCGCGCGGAGAACGCGCTGCCCATCGACCATGTCGGCTTCATGGCGCCGTTCGTCCGAAGCTCGCTCACCGAAGGCAACCGCACCACCACTAACTCCGGCGACCAAGACCGCCAGGAACAAGAAAGACCATCGACTCGAGAAAAATCGCAGCATGTACCGTCTGTTGGAATCCGCGCTCGACCCACCGTGCGCTGAAGCCCGAGAATAGCGCCCATTTCCAGGGTTTCAAAAGATCGGTCGGAGCTTGGAATTTGCAGCGATTTCAGGCGCAATTTCTGCATTAGGCGACCCCCGGGCTCCGGTGGTAAGCCGGGTGCATGCCCTCCGAGTACGCGCAGCAAGCCCTATCCAACCTCCGAGATACGTCCGGCTTCCAGTGGTACGTGATCCCGCTCCTCGTGATCGTCCTCTACATCTATCACGACCAAATCGGCCGCAAGAACTACAGCGTCGTCTTCGCTGGTCTCGCGCTCTGGGGAATGGACTGGTTCAACGAGACTTGGAATTCGCTGATCTTTCATTTCAGCGGTTACGCACCCGCCTGGGCGGCGCCGGGCGAGACCGCCTACTTGATCCTCATTGGCCTGAACATCGAGATCTGCTTCATGTTCGCCATTCTCGGCATCGTGACCACGGTCATGTTGCCAGCCAAGGAGGTGAAAATCCTCGGCATTCCAAACCGCTGGTTCTTCGCCGTGTTCTTCAGCGCACTCGCGGTGTTCATCGAATACATGCTCAATGCGGTGAACGCGCTCACCTGGGACTACTCCTGGTGGAACCGCTCCGCACCCTGGCTGATTTTTCTACTGGGCTACTTCCCGTTCTTCGTCGTCGCCTACTGGGTACACGACATGAAGTGCATCAAACGACAGGCGGCCACCGTAGGCGCGATCTTCGCCTTTGACGCGGTCTGCTTGATGGTTTTCGGTGGAGTGCTGGGCTGGATATAGAAGATGGCGCGGAGCTGCTCCGAGCAGCGCCGAAGACGTCGCAGATCAGC
>JBLYYU010000174.1:0-7316 GCA_048550275.1 Polyangiales bacterium | reverse complement strand
TCATCGCGGCCTTGGCAACTCGGTTCTTGAGTATCAGGCCGTTCGGTAGGGTCAGGGGTGTCTCAATCATCGCTCGCCAACCTTGGAGCGCGGTTCCGCTGCCGACAAGGGGTCGAATCGCCCCGAAGAATACCAACCTCTTCAAAGGAACCATCGCCAGCGGTACGGTGCCTGGCTGTAACGTGGGGATTGGCGAAATCCCGGGTGGTGACGGATCAGCACGCCGATCCGGCCTGACCTTGTGGCCGCCATGCGCGCTCCCTAGATACACCGGGTCCATCCCATTTCCGATTGAGACCCAAGGTGTTGCAAATGAACCGCATCCTCTTCTCTTTTCTCGTCGCAGCCGCGTGCGCCACCGGCTGCCGCGCGGCGCCCGATCGGCTGCAAGCGGTCGCATCGAGCCCCGCCGCGGCGTCCGATCTCAATCTCCCCACCCCCGAGTCTTTCTCGGAACGGCACAAGAGCTTCAATACGTACTGGTATCGAGGAGTTGCAGAGCTCACACGCTACACCTTGCGACAATCCCGCTATGGAGAGGTCCATGACGGCGAGGCCGTTCTGATCTTCGTGACGGAAGACTTCCTCCCTGGACCTCAGGTCAAGCAAGACCGCGGCAATTCGCCAAGCGCAGTCTCGGTCCTCAAGCTGAACGCGTCGCGCCGCTTCTACACCGGCATCTACCCTTACACGCTCATGACCTCGTCGTTCACGACGGCGTCCAGCGAGAGTGCGCGGACGCTAAAGCTCAGCAGCTCCATGCAAGAGTGGTGCGGCAATGTGTACAGTCAGATCAATCGACGCGCGGACGGCCTGCACGTTCAGCTCCACTCGTACTTCCAGGATGAGGGGGACCAGGAATCGACGCTGCCCGATGCCCCGCTGGAGGATGGCCTCTGGGCACAGATTCGGATCGATCCGTCGAAGATCCCAGCCGGCGTTCAGGACATGATTCCCGCGCTCGACTACATCCGGATGCGCCACAAGGGTTTGCGGGCCTACCCAGCGAAGGTCTCCAAGAGAGCCGAGGCGCAGACCGACCTGGTCGACCATCCGCTGTCGGCGCTATCCGTCGAATACGCCCACATCGGACGCAAGCTCACGATCTATCACGAGCCGGACTTTCCCTACGTCATTCAGGCTTGGGAAGAACACGTGGGGCCGAATCGGACGAGCGCGGTGCGCACGCAGGCCATCATGGACGACTACTGGACCCACAACTCCGTGGACGACGCCCAATACCGAGAGGCGCTCGGCCTAGAATACTAGCAGCCCGACTCGAGCCACGGGCAGCTAGGACGCTCGGCCCTCAGGTCGTGACGCTTCGGCGCCTAATGAACCAGATCAGTCCGTATGCGAGCAGAAGGGGCCCGACCATGATTGTGGAGAGCAGGGTCAGGCCGACTAGCACTCCATATGCACTGTCTCTCGCTGTGCCTTCTTCGCGGAGACCCCCCATGACATCGAAGACGGCTCGCTCGAGATTCAATGCCGTCAACGCCGTCACGACGATCGTGATTGGCAGCAGGGTGGCGACCACGACGCTGTACCAGGGCAGGCGGGCCGAGCGTCTCAAATAAAAGACCAGCAATGCAACCCGCCACAGGGCCACGAGCGCGAGAAACCAAACGTTGATGAGCCGCGCCGTCGCGAGATCGAGGAAACGTTCTACCGGAATCGCGTACAAGATCGCAGGCGGCGACGTCAGCGTGACGAAAGTGAGGACGGAGCGATAGCTCCAGTTCTGCGGCCCGAGCGGTTTGGTCAGCAGCCAGAGCACGAACGCCAAGACGAACACATAGGCGACCGAACCGAGGCCCAGGTGTTGAAAGAGATGAGCCTCGGGGTCATCCCACCAGCGCCCGATGCCCACGATCCACGTTGCCAGTAACCCGAATGCGAGATGCGAGCTTCCTAGCTCGGCGAGCTCCTCCGGCGACGCCCGAAAAGTCAGCAGTCGAATCGCGGTTGCAAGAACGGAGGCAGGTCGAGACATACGGCGCGCCCGATCCTACAGCCTCAGGGCCCGCTCGACACGTCGCTCTCGCGCCACGAGCGCTCTTCGTCGAGGTAGCGGAGCGGGTCGATCTCGGGTTTGACCTTCTGATAGATCGTCGGGAAAGCGCCATTCGCGCGGTATTTATCACGCATCTCGCGCCAGAGTGTGTGGTCGAACATCTCTTCGAACTCCTCCGCGGTGCTGAAGACGTCGCAGTACGTATGCAGGAAGCCGCCGATTTCTCGAACGCGTTTCTCGAACCTTCGAACGCGGGTTACGGTGTCGAAGCGCTCATCGCCGTCGCGGATGCGCTGGGGCACGCCGTAGATGCCGAGGTCGAGGAAGGCGCCGACCTCGGGCGTTCCCCTGTACGGCTTCCCATGATTGCCGGGCAACCGGACGATGCCGCCGTAGTCGATGACTTTGCACGGGTACGCGAGCAGCGGGTAAATCTCGAACTCCTCGTGGGCCCGGGTGACCATCTCGGCGAAGTTTTCGGCCGGGAACGCGAACTCCTGCCATACCTGTTTTCGGATCGTGTTCTCCCGCTCTTGGTCGGGGCGCGTGCCCTTGAGGAACTTCATGTTGGGGGGAAGCATCCAGCCCATCGTGTAGCGAAACCATGCCTGGTTCGCGGTCGGTAGAATCTGCGCCAAGCACATGCACATGCTCCGGTCATGGCGCATCAGGTAGTCGTACGTGGGAACCAGCTCCTCGCGGTGCTGACCTTCGCCCAGCTCGAGCATCCCCTCGACGTGCTTGTAGAAGAGCCGCTTGGTCGCCTCGTCGACGGCGTTGACCGGAAGCCCGCTGTCTCGGACCTCGGCATCGGTCGCGAGATACCCCTCCATCACGACCGCGCGATCCTTGCCGAAGATCAGGACCTCGATGAAGTGGGGCGGGTTCTCTTCGCGCACCAAGCGCTCGTATTCGGCGGCGTAGGCATCGAGCGAGTAGAAGGGCCGATAAACGAGCCGAACGTGGGAAGGGGCCGGAAGCACGCGCATCTCCATCGCGACCAAGAGGCCGAGCGTGCCGTGGCTCCAGGGTAGGGCGCGGAAGAGCTCGGCGTGCTCGTTGTCGGCTGTGACGCGAAGAAGCTCGCCGTTCGCGGTGACGATCTCGTAGGCCACGACCGTGTCGTGGACCAGTCCGGCCACGTGGGAGTGGGTCGTCATGCCGAGCGCCATGACGAGGCCGCCCAGCGTCGCGTCTTTCATTTCGATCGTGGCTTCGAGCTGAAGGCCTCGCGTGTCGAGGTATTCGGCCGCATCGCCAACCGTCACGAAGGGCTCGACCCGGACGACGCCACGCGCCTCGTCGACTTCGAGAACATTCGTGAGGTCGCTCATGTTGACCGTCTGTGACGCCGACTTGTCGGAGACGCGGACGTTCAAGGACGCTGCGCCCTTGCGGTCCGTGCGTAGCGGCTTCTGCGCCCAGGCTTTGCCTGCATCACGTGCTTCGGCGTACCGCTGGACGTCGGCTCGGATGCGGCTGACCCGCGCATCGTGCTCCGATGGCTTTGCCGTCGGTCCAAACCACGACTTCACTCGCTCTACGGCACCCGCCACGGTTCCCGCCGGCAGTGCGACGCCGATGATGATCCACTCGCGGTGTTCGTCAGCCCAGCGCTTCAGCGCGTCCGTCGCTCCAGCGATCCCATTCATTGGCCACGCCTTCCCATGTCGTTTGGATCTGTCATCTCCGCCGACCAGTCGCTTGAGGCAGGTCATCTCTAGCGTCAAGACCTGGATTCGCGGGCAGCCGCCGGATGCGACCAATACGCGCAAAGGGCGGCCCCCTGAGGAGCCACCCTTCTTGCTGCGCTTCGTTGATCGCGAAGGCCCGCGAGCTCGGCTAGCACAAGGTCCAGATGAAGACTCGCCGAACGGCACTTCGCGGGTTGTCGTCGCTATCGGTCGCGGTGAGCGTCACATCGTGCCAGGTGCCGAAGCACGAGTCAGAGTAGAGCCGGACCGTGACGCTGTTTCCTGTCCCCAGGTCGCCGCTCTGCAGGTCGGTGCGATTCGTGGTCCATTCCAGCGAGCTGCCGGGCAGGGTGCCGTCTTCGGGGTCTTCGGCCGTGCCGACGAGAGTCACGTCGGTGAACCACTGGTCGCGCACATCATCGAAGCCGTCGTAGGCGAATTGATCGTCGCTTACTTCCGAGTCCGCGGACGGTTCGAGGATCGTGACGCTGGGCGGCCCCACACAGCTCTGGACCGCCAGATTGATCGAGTCCTCCGCGAACAAGCCCTCTTCGTTGGTGGCTCGGACGACAACCGTGTAGCCGCCCTCTGGGAACATGGCCGTCACCGAGTGCCCTGTGCCGAAATTCACGCCGCCGAGAACCGACCACTCGATCGCGCTCTCCGGCAGCTCGAAGGCCGGCATACCGTCCAGATCGCGTGACGTCGCGAGGAACCGAATCGGTTCATCGACACAGAAAGGGTCGATGCCCATTGGCGCCACGAGATCCACGACCGGTGGTTCGTCCAGCGAGGACGAAGGTCCGCAGGCAACCGTGACGAGGGTCTGCAATGTGACCAGGGCGGCCAGCACGCGTCCGCCGATGCTAGAGCCGAATGCCGAGGGTTTGATGTTCTTGTTGTTGTACATGGGTCTCTCCTGTGAGTTCGGTTGGATGATTCGGAGCGACTGCAGAGCACGACCCGTGCCAAGGCGAAACGTCCCTATTTCTCGACGCAATTCAGATCTGGGAGCTCGAAGCGACGACGTGTCGTCGTCAGCTCTGACGTGCGCACGTCACTTCTCGGAGAAGCGCAGTACCCGCTCGGCGCCGGGCGACGGGTACCCATGCAACTGAGACCGTTGCTTCGCTACTAAGGTACGGTTCGGCCTTGACGCCTCCCGAACGCGTGACCAGAAATGCGAGCGACGAGGCAATCGCGTTCGGCGAGAGCGTCGTGACCCCGCGATTTCACAGTGACCTGAGGTAGCCTCTACGATGCGTGCGTTGTTCATTTCAAAACTGATTTCCCTAGTCGGCGTCGCGCTGCTCGCGGCCTGCTCCCCGTCTACGCAGACCCCGATCCCGTCTACCGCCCACCAGGCGCTGCAAAGCCCTGCGCGCTGTGCGGCCGTGATGCTTCCCGGGAAAGGGGATGCCGGGGAGTCGTACGCCGAAAACGGGGTCGTAGAACGCTTGCAGGCCGCGGCGCCTGCTGTCGAAGTCGTCACCGTCGACGCACACTACGGCTACTACCGCGAGCGCAGCCTTTTGCCACGTTTGGATGAAGACGTGGTTTCCTCGCTGCGAGCTCAGGGCATCGGGACGATTTGGTTGGTCGGAACATCCATGGGAGGCGTCGGCTCGCTGCTCATGGCCCAAGAGCACCCCGAGCTCGTCGACGGGATAATCCTCGTCGCACCTTACGTCGGGCGCAAAGACACTCTGAAGAGCGTGGAAGAAGCGGGCGGCCTCGCTGCCTGGCAGCCGCCTGAAGATCAGTCCAAATGGGACGTCTCGCTCTGGGCCTGGCTCAAAGGATACAGCGACGACGAAGCCCGGCCGCCCATCTACCTAGCGTACGGCGAACAAGATGGCGGTGCCGAGGCCCACAAGCTCATCGCCGACGTGCTCCCCGAGGGCCACGTTTTCACCATGGAAGGTGGACACGGTTGGAAGGTCTGGAACCCCCTCTGGGATGAGATGCTCGCGGCGAATTTGCCACTCTGCCCTTAGTTCCTCGAGATGTACTCCGCGGTCCGCACTCCGCCGAGTGCGACGGCGAGTGTGCTCTGCCCGAGGAGAACCGAGTCGCCAACCAGATACAAGTTGGGGGCGGCCTGCCGGGGCCACAGGGCTCTCGGACGATAGTGCGACCAACCCACGCGCCTCGGCACACCGCCGACGTAGCCCTGGTGTCGACCGGTGAATCGGGCGAAGGTGCGCGGGCTCGCGGTCATCTGAAAGCTGGCGTGTTCGAGAAGCTCGGGCGCACGGCGGGCAAGCGTTTGCCGCATTCGATTCTGGACGCCCTGCACGTACGCTCCCTGTTCTGAAGGGCTCGCGTCTTGGAGCGCCTTCATTGGGACGTGCGTCGACACGGTGACCGTGCGCTGTCCTGCTGGCGCGCGTTCGTGTTCATCGGCGGCGCTGATCGAGCAAAAGAGGTGGTTGCCCTCTGTGAAGGGTACTGATTCGTCGTCGACGAGCTGCAAGTGCTTTGCTCCGGTTCCATGCACAGCGTTCGAATCGATGCCGAGGTAGAGCATCGCTGCGCCCCAACCAGCCTCCACGGCTTCGCTGACGTCTTGAAGCTCACCATTCAGCTCCGGTTGCGTCATGCTGGAAAGGGATTGGGGCAAAACGTTGGCCACGATGCGTTGCGCTCGTACCGTGCCCTTCCGAGTATCGACGAGCCACGCACCGCCTTCCTGTCGGACCCCCCGGACTCGATTCGCGAACGACACCGTCCCCCCGGCCTTTTCGACGGCCCGGCTAAGCCCCCACGCCAGGCTCCCGATCCCGCCGTGCACGTGACCGGTGCCCCGGAAGAAATAGTCAGCGGCCGCCATCGCAAATGGGGCTTCGGCTTCTGCGGAGCAGGCCTGAACCGTGATTTGACTGACAGCGTCGAGGTAAACCCGAAGTGGTTCCCAATCCGCGAGGCCGTGTCTCGCGACCACGTCAGAAAGCGGCCGGCCCATCCAGCGCAACACCGGCGCGTAGGTCGCAGACCGCCCCAGATGGCGAAACACGCTATTGGCGCTGAGGGGGGGGAGCAGGCTCGGGTCATCGAAGAGCTTCCAGAGCGAATCGGCGACCCGACGTTGGGTGGCGAAAAACCGCCAGACCGCCTCGGGGTTGGCGCCAGGCAGGTCCGCGAAGCGCCTGACGAAAGTCTCGGGGTCCGGCGGGATCGCGAGCGAGAACCCGCGGGTTCGAAGTTCTACGAGCGGGTCGAGCGTGTCAAAGCGTACGCCTAGCTTCCATTTGTCGTTCCAGCTCGAAAAGAGCTGCCCTTTGCCCAAGCCAGAGAACAGTGTTGCCCCCGCTTCGAATTGATAGCCGCTACGGCTGAACGTGCTGGCGCAGCCGCCTGGGTACCGCAGCGTTTCGCACAGCAGAACATCGGCGCCGAGCTCCGCCAAGCGCAAGGCCGCCGCGAGCCCGCCAAAGCCGGCCCCAATGACTACGACGTCATGCGTTTGCATCAGTACAGCTCTAGGACCCAGGGCATCAATTGGCAGGCCTGGTTGACTGATTCTGGCGGTGACTCAACGCTCCTCCCCCTGTCGCGCATCTCGAAATGGTCGTTCCTCTTCTTCGGGTTGGTGACGACTCTTT
>JBLYYU010000173.1:0-13604 GCA_048550275.1 Polyangiales bacterium | reverse complement strand
CTTTCCGCTGATTGGACTGGGTTTCCCGTATGACTTTTCCCTCCCCCGTTCAGCGTGTCGCGGGCCCCGTTCGCTCGCAATGCGTTGCTTATTTTTGTCTTCACTTTTCGATGTCGCTGCTGTGCGCGGCGGCGAGCTTGGCACTGTTGGCGCCGAGAGCGTACGCGCAAATGAGCTTTCAGCACGTCGTGGTGGATGAGCTCGGCCCGCAGAACATTTGGGGGAAGACCGTCGGCGACCTGAACCACGACGGACTACCCGATCTGATCGCAGGTGGGCACGAAGGCGGAGGCCTGCGCTGGTACGAGAACCCTTCGTGGACCCCGCATACAATCGCGGCGAGCGGCGCGTTCTCGACAGACCACGAGGTCTGCGACATCGACGGCGATGGCGACAATGACGTCGTCGGCCTGCAGAGCTCACTGTACTGGTACGAGTCGCCAAACTGGGTGCCCCATCTGATCACGAGCACCACCCTGCACGACATCGAAGTGCTGGACTTCGACGGCGACGGAGACTGTGACGTAGCTGGACGCGACCAGGGGAGCTTCGGCGGAGGCGGCGGGACGCTCTATCTCTACACTCAGAACTCTCCAGGCTCTTGGAGCCAGTCCACACGCTCGATTCCAGACGGCGAGGGCCTGGCGGCCGCCGACCTCGACGGTGACGAGGACCTCGACCTGGTGGTGAATCAGGTTTGGATTGAGAATCGCGGCTCGAATCTCGGGGCCTGGGTTCAGCACACATACAGCAGCGCTTGGAACCACGGCGCCGCCTTCGTCGCCATCGCGGACATCGATGGAGACTCGAACCTCGATATCGTCCTATCTCCGTCGGAGCTCCAGGGAGACAGCTACCGCATTTCATGGTTCGAGGCCCCCGGCGATCCGACGCTCTCCGGTTGGAGTGAGCATGTCGTAGACGCATCCGTCGAAGCGGTTCATCACTTCGTGGGCGCTGGCGACTTCGACCGCGACGGAGACACGGACATCGTCGCCGCCGAAATGGAACAAGGAGCCGATCCCGATGAGATCAAGATCTACCGAAATGACGGTGCTGCCTTCACCAAAGTCGTGATCTCGACGCGCGGCTCTCATAGTATGCGTGTGGTCGACATCGACCTAGATGGCGACTTGGACCTCTTCGGCGCGAACTGGGAAAGCCGCCAAGTCGATCTCTTCGTCAACCAGACGCCTCCAAACCCCTTGGCGTTGAACGCCTGGCAGCGTCATGTGCTCGATGGAAACCGACCTGGCACCGCCATCTTCATCGCCGCGGACGACCTCGACGGGGATGAGCGGATCGACGTTGCGGCAGGCGGCTACTGGTATCGCAACCCGGGAAATCCGTCGGGCGCCTGGGAACGCTCGGCGTTCGGCGCGCCGCTCAACAACCTAGCGGTCCTTCACGACCTCGATGGCGACGGGGACACGGACGTTCTCGGAACCGACGGGTCCGGCTCGGAGGTGGCTCCGAATTTCGTCTACGGCCGAAACGACGGTCTGGGCAGCTTCAGCCTGTTCGGAACGCTTCCCTCCGGAGCCGGCGACTTCCTACAAGGGGCGACGGTCGCCCGCCTGTCTCCAGGTGAGTCCAAACGCGTCGTACTCTCGTGGCATGCAGACGCGACGCCGGTTCAGGCGCTGGTCGTCCCAGACGACCCGGCAACCCAAGCCTGGGGTCTCGAGAACCTCTTCGCCTCCAGCCAGAAGGAGGCGCTCAGCCACGAAGACATCGATCGCGATGGTGATCAGGACGTTCTCTTGGGAACCATCTGGCTCGACAACGGCGGAGGCTCGAGCTTCAGCCCGCGAACGCTGTTCCAGTCCAGCGACGAACCCGATCGCAATCGCTTGGCTGACATCGATCGCGACGGCCGCCTCGATGCCGTAGTTGGCTACGAGGCGATCAGCACCACGGGCGTGGTCGCTTGGTACCGCCAACCCGCGGATCCCACGAGCGCCTGGTCCGAAACTGTGATCGCACAGGTGACGGGCCCGATGAGCCTCGACGTCGCGGACATGGACAGCGACGGGGATCTCGACGTGATCGTCGGCGAGCACGATCTCGGCGACCCGAGTGGCGCAGGTCTCTTCGTGTTTGAGAACCTCGACGGCGCAGGCGAAAGCTGGGCCCAGCACACCGTTCACGTCGGCGACGAACACCACGACGGTGCGCAGGTGGTCGACATCGACCAAGACGGAGATCTCGACATCGTGTCGATCGGATGGGGACACGGCCGAGTTCTCCTCTACGAGAATCGAGCCAGCTCGGGCGTAGCTGGCCCGACGGCATGCTCCGACGGCATCGACAATGATGGAGATGGTCAGATCGACTTCCCAGCGGATACAAGCTGCTCGAGCAGCGCGGGCACGAGTGAGGGCTCCGTTCCGTCAGTGAACCCAGTCGCCGCCTGGGGCTTCGACGAGTCCGAGGGCACGCTCGCGATCGACGGCTCGGACAACGGTAACACGGGGAATTTCATCGGCGGCGCTGCGCGCTCGGTCAACGGCCACGCGGGCAAGGCGCTGGAAACCGATGGTGCCGCAGGTCATGTGGACCTGGGGGGCATCGATATAGTCGGCAGCGGATTGACATTGATGGCCTGGATCAACGCAGACGATTTCGGTACCGACGATGCCCGAATCCTTTCCAAATCGACCAGCACCGCTTCGGCCGATCACGTCTGGATGCTGTCGACCATCGCCGGACCCCACGCGCGATTCCGGCTGAGGACGAACAATGGCAGCCCGACCAGCACCTTAATCGGGACGGCCGCCACGCTGACGGCCGGCACCTGGCACCACATCGCAGCGACGTATGACGGCTCGACGATGCGACTCTATCAGGACGGCAACGAAGTCGGATCGATCGCAAGGACCGGAACCGTGGACCAGGCGCCGAGCGTGGATGCGTTCGTCGGCGCAAATCCGTGGGTCGGAGACAAGGTGTTCGACGGGCGTATCGATGAGGTGAAGATTTTCGACCGATCGCTCACGCCGGCCGAAATTGCGCTCGAGATGACCAAGCCTGTCAGCTCGCCAACCTTCACACCGAGGGACTGCTCGCTGAGGTCCATGAATGGGCACGAAGGCGGCGCCGTCCTTTGGCTCTTGCTGGTGCTGATAGGTTTGAGAATCCGGCGACATTCGCTCACCTAGAGTCATTCGTCTCGTAGAACATGGGCCCGGAACCGCGCTCTCGGAACCATTTCGTGATGACGATTTTGTGGCCCTTGGTGACGGGTGAACCACTGTGCAAGCTGTCGGGGTTGGGAACACCGTTCGCGTAGAGATTGTTCCAGATGACGGCGCGCCCCATGCGAGGCTGGAAGCTCTCGTCAATGGCGGGAAAGTCGGTTGCGCCGCCTTTCATCCCATCGTTCAGGTTGACCATGAAGGTCCAGGTTCGATTTCCCTGCTGTGTCGCGTACTCCCAAAACTCCGCTGTTCCGCGCTCGAAGTAATCCGTATGCGCCTTGAACTCCTGGCCTAAGTCATAGCGCTGTGCCTGGATGCCCTCGGAGTACGGGACGCGAACGCCGAGGGTTCTCGCGATTCGTTCGTCGATCTCGCCGATCAGCGGCTCATCGATTAGGGACAAATCACAGGTACTGCTGGTTCGAAAGTACTTGTCGCCACGATCGAGCGTGACTGTCGATGGCCGCAAGTGCTCGCCGATGATCCCGACCATCGCGTCACACTCCGATACAGACATGAAGTCGTCCAAGACGTAAATCTGAAGCCTGTCGCTGGGCACTCTCCGAAGCCCTGGAGTCGACGAGCTCTTCGTGATGCGCACCTCGGCGAGGCCCTGGTAGTCCGGCCCGTCCTGACTCTCGTGCTCGGGGCCCACCGGAAAGCTGTCGCCCATGTTCTCTCGGATCGACTCGAGCGAGAAGCGATTCTCTAGGAGCGTAGACACCAAGTCATGCGGGTCGCATTCCCGCTCGAGGTTCTCTGCCAGCCAACGTTTCCAAGATTCGTCGAGTTTCTTCCGCATCGTTCCCTACGCGAACTCAGGCCCCTTTGATCGAATTTCTGCCACGTTTATGGGGCAATCGCCAGAGCGTCGAGCTCTCGGGCCCCGGTCTCGTGCCGATTTTCGATTCCTCCTCAATCCAAACCGCCCGGCCCGGCGTAGGGCTTCTTGAAAGGCGGATTTGCTTCCGCTGGGAGTCGCAGAAATCGCGGCGCCAAACACCAACGAGACTGAATGAGGAGAAACCAAAATGACTAAGACTAAACTAAACATCCTTGGCCTTACTTTGCTTTCCATTCTTGCCATCGCCTGCGGCGAAGCCGGAATCGCTCCGCTCGACCCGGGGCCTCCCGGCCTCGGCGGCGAAGGCGGCACGGGTGGCGATCCGCTCGACCTGATCGCTCCGCTCGACAACGACAGTGCCGCGAACCCGGCCATGGACGAGTTTCTGAGCATCACCGGGGATCGGGAGCTCGTTTACAGCGACCTGATTTCGTCGGAGGACGGCGACACGGAAGACTTCGTGCAGTTCACTCTTCCGAACAACAGCAATCCTAATCAGCGGATCGACGTCGCGATCGAGTGCAATGTCGAGGGCGACACCGAGGTGTTCGCGCGTGTCGAGATTCTCAACGTCGGCAACGGCGAGCTCACCAAGGCCACCGGCGGTCCCATCGACTGCAACGACGGGTTCATCCCGGTGACCGTGCGCAACGACCGGGACCAAGCGGTTCGCATCTACGTAGCCGGCGAGCCGGATACACAGACTCTCATCGAGTACGTGCTGACCGTCGCCCCCTTCGACTAACGCGAGAACAGGTTCACAACAGAATTGCAACGCTCTGGCCGGCCCTCTTCGGGGGGCCGGCGTTCTCGATCGACCATGCTATTGCCGTCCCATGGACTTCTTGATGCTCGCCCACCTACGCCTCTCACCGCGGCGTCTCTTCGCGCCGGCATTTCTCATCGCGCTTCTGGCCGTTGCCGGCTGCTCCTCCAGTGACAACCCAGGAGTGCCCGACAGCGTGACCCAATGGGCGCCGGTTGGCCCGCGCACGGTGGGCGACTACGGTTACGACGTCATCCCCGAGCCCAACGCGTTTCACACGATGCACGCCGGCCCCAACAACACGGACAACACCTGGGTGGCTTTGGCGCCGCAGCTGGAGCTGGCCTGGGTGTCGGAAGAGAACTTCTACGTCCCAGAAGGCCCGACGTACGACAACGAGGGGAACCTCTACTTCAGCCCACTCTTCCCCCAGTATCCGGATTTCGACATTTCGCTCATCTCGCTCGACGCTGTTACGGGCGAGCGCAACTGGGAAATCCCCGGCGACACTCACAACGCGGGCAGCGGTGCGATTCTGATTCTCAACGACCCAGACGAGGCCGGGAAGCAGATCATCTACCACGCGAGCTACGAGACGGCGATGGCGATCAAGCCAGATGGGACAATCCTCTGGCAGACACCGACCGGGCTTTCCGTGCCTGAGATGTTGCCGATGGGGCAGCGCTCACCGGCGCACTCGTTCGGGTTCAACTACCACCCGCGCACGGATTCGCTGGTGGGCGTGACGATTGCCGGCGTAATCTTCGCGTTCGATCGAACCAGTGGCGACATGATTGCGCCGCTTGGGCAGGTCCCCGGAGCGCCGGCGGTCAGCAGCGAAATCGATCTGCCTCAGTTCGTCATCGATGCCAGCAACACCCTCACCGACGAGGTCTTCGGCAAAACGCCGAGCGGAGCGAGCTTCTGGGAAACCATCGTCGACGTGATTTTCGGCGGCGGCGCGGTGGTTACGAACTACTTCGCAATCGACCCGAACACGAGCCGGATCTACGTGGCGGCGACCGCGCCCGATGAAGACGACGGCACGGTAGACGGCGTATCGGAGCTAGGAGCCATCTATGCCATGGACCTGGTCGACGACGGAGATGGCGGGCTGGAATTCGACATTCTGGCCTCGGCGCAGTTCGAAGGGGGAACCGGCTCGACGCCTGCGGTCAGCGAAGACGGCGAGCGGGTCTACATCTCGGACAATTTGGGAAACGTGATCTCGTACGACAGCGAGCTCGACGAACGCTGGCGCTTCGACGTGGGCTCCGAGGTTGCCGCCTCCGTCGCGGTTTCACCGGACAACGCCGAGATCTACGCCGTAACGCGGCGTGACGTGTTCAAGCTCACCGACGAAGGGGACAGCGCTACCCTCGAATGGGCTGCAGACCTCTCGCTTGCATTCCAGGGCTATGACGACATCGAGGTGGTGTTCCAAGCGCTGACGCCGACGATCACCGCGAACGGCCTCGCTGTTTCGGTGGGCGGTGGCTCGCTGATCGGAGATCGGGCGATTATGGAGCGAGTCGGTGTAGGCCTACTCGACCGTGAGACCGGTGTCCTACGCTCGTTCAACGAAGGCCGTGAGGAATCGATCGCGGTGACGACGATGTCGCCCGAGGGCAGCATCTGCACGGCCAACTCGCCAGTTCGGCGCGCTTCTGGCAAGGCGCTCGACACCGAGGGGACGGTTCGAGACATTGTCGGCGGCATCTCCTGTTACAAGCCGGTGCGCAACGACCTGCTTGCGCAGGAAGCCGCCTGTGCTGCAGGCGTGCGCGCGCGGAACGGCGCCTCAATTGCCGACAGCGCTCCTGATTCGGCGGCGCAGGACGCCCGTCAGATCGACGTGCTCATCGACCAGAGCGCGGCAGCGCTCGAGCGCGCGGTCGACGACGATGACCTCAGCGAAGCCGCCGCTCAGTCGCTCAGCGATCGGCTCGAACGGGCGAAGAGCAACCTGTCGCCCGATGGGCTCGCCGCAGCCGCGGTCGAGCTGATGGCGGTCTGCAACGCACTTTGAGGCCCGCTCTCAGCCTTCGAGCCAGGTATACGCGTCGCGCAGGTGTTCGCGGCCGTCGCGCTCGATGATGTCGCCGTGCGCGAGGACTATCCGGTCGAAGTCCCAGTCGAGCATCTGGTCGATGGCGCGCCGCGCGGCCGGCTTGTCGCGGAAGACCATACGAAGAGGCCGGCTCAGGCCGGGCTTCCCGTGGATGCCGCCCAATTTGAGGTACATCCGCGTGGGCCAGTGCGGGGACGTCTCGAAATTCTCGATGACGTCGGAGACGATCAGAGTGCGCGACGAAGGTTGGAAGAAGACGGTTTCGTTCAACATAGTGCCATCGAGAAACATCGTCTCGAGGTCCCCGGCCCAGTCGGAGTGCGCGTCGCCCTTGAGCTCGAGGTCGATTGGCAGGTCCTTCCGCCGCTTTTCGAGGCCGGTAGCCGCGTGCAGGAGGGCATCGGGGTAAGCATCTTTCCAATCGCCCGCGGAGAGGTGATGGTAGATGTTTGGCGCGACGATGTGTCGGACGGGACCGAGGGCGTCGACCTCGGCTTTCAGGTCCGGCGCAAGCGGGATCGGTGAGTGCATCAAGAGGCCGCCGTTCTTCAAACGCAACACCGACATGCGCGTCCCGAGGTGCAAACCGAAAAACGAATTCGGCGCTGCGGCGGCCCAAAGGTTGCTCGCGATCTGTTCCATGAGGGTTCCTACTGTTCTATCGACATCGGCGGCGCTGACGCGGCAATGAGGGCGTACTTCAAATCCCTGTTCGTGACGTCGTAGTAACTGACGTGCGCCTGGCCGAGCGCATCGATGGCGATCGACGTGTAGCGCCCCACATCGCCGACGGTGTCAACAGGCTGGATCGACCAAGTCCCGTTGGAGAGCCTGTGCGCGACTTTCAGATCTCGATCGGTTTCGTCGTAGTAGCTGACGTGGGCGCCGCGCTGCGCGTCGAACGCCAGGGACGAGTACTTGCCCACGTTCGGCACGCTCTCGACCGCCTCGAAGATCCAGAAGCCGGCGATGGCTTCGGTCGCGTAGATCAAGTCGCGGTTGGTTTCATCGTAGTAGCTGATGTGGAGCGTTCCCAGCGGGTCGAACGCCAGGGACGAGTACTTGCCCACGTCCCCGGTGCTGGCGATCGTTCGAGTGCGCCAGGACCCATCTTGCTCTTGGGAAGCGAGCCGCAAGTTCCTGGTGTCCGCGTCGTAGTAGCTGATGTACGGCACGCCCGATTGGCTCAATGCAAGCGAGGTGTACTGCCCTTTCTCGTCCTGATCGACGACCGTGAAGTCCCAATCTTCGCCGACTTGCCGCGTCGCGTACATCAGGTTCTTGTTGCCCTCGTCGTAGTAACTGATGTGGGTAGCCCCGCCAGCGTCGAATGCCAGGGAGGCGTACTTGCCCATGTCGCCCTGCTGCCCGTCCACGACCTCCACGGTCCAGACCCCGCTAGCGTTCTGCTGGGCGAGCATCAGGTCCTTGTTGCTGGCGTTGTAGTAGGCGACTTGCGGCAACCCGTCGCCATCGAAAGCGATCGAGGTGTGCATCCCGACTTCGTCGCTGCTATCGGGGCTCGTCAAGACCCAGCTCGCGTCCGGTCCTTGCTCTGAGACGAGCAGGGCTCGACCACTGCTCGCGTAGTGTGAAATGCGGGCCAGTCCATTCGAGTCGAGCGCCAATGAGGAGTATTCGCCGACATTCCCGGCGCCAGCGACCAGCTGCACGTGAGTCTCGGCACAGGCGCCGCCGTACAGGACTTGCCCCGGAGGGCAGCTGGTCGGACAGCAGATGTCGTCACATCGTACGTAGTCGTCGTCGCAAACGAAATCGCACGCTCCCATGGCACAGATGGGACTGGCGTTCGAAGGGGCCAAACAAGGCGTGCACAGATCGCCGCATGTGTCGACGTCCTCGTTTGATACGCAGACGGGACCGCAGCGATGGAACCCCTCGCGACACACGCAGTCGTGAATGTCGGTGTCGCAGATCTCTTCAGCCTCGACGCACTGCTCATCGTCCTCACAGCCGCGCAGGCACTCCCCGGTCTCCTGCTCGCAGTACGTGAAGCCGCTGCAACCGTCTCCATTGAAACGGCAGTCCCCCGGGTCACGACAGCCTCCGTCTAGGCAAACATCACCTGGGTCACAGGAAGTCATGCAATCGCCGCAATAGTTCGGGTCGATCTCGGTATTGACGCAGCCCCCTTCGCAGCGGTCGAAATCCTCCGTACAGACGCAGTCGTGCATCCCGATGTCGCAGACCTCGTGCTCGCCACTGCACTGCTCGGCCTCGACACAACCCGGCAGGCAGTCACCCGTTTGCTCATCGCAATAGGTGAAGCCACTGCAACCGACGCCGTTCGTCCGGCAATCGCCCGGATCTTCACACTCCGCGGCCTCGCAAACGAAGCCGGTCGGACAACTAGTCTCGCAATCGCCACAGTACCGCGGGTCGGCCAGTGGATTCACGCAGTCCGTTCCGCAGAGCAAGAGAGGAGCCTCGCAATTGATTGAGCCTCCATCTCCCACGGGAATGCCTGCATCACCCGGCAGCGCGCCCGGGTTGCCCATTGGTTCGAGGACGTAGGGGTCGACCGCTTCGTCGACGCATCTCGGGGTCGAGCAGGCCGCCGCATCCGCGCAGCCACAGGACTGACCCGCCTCGCAAGTCTGCCCCGAACAGGCGCGGAACAAGAGCATCCGGACGAGCCTCGCCTCGCCGGGGACGAAGCCGGTAACGACTCGCCGGGACACCAGGGTCCCAGTGCCACCTGCGGCCAGGGCCTCGAGCTCGATGACCACCTCCTGCCCTTCTGCTTCCCCCGCAGGTAGAACGCTGAAGCTGGCGGGCAGCGTGTAGGTGCTTGGGTCGTCGCTCGCGCCGTCCGTCACCGGAAACGTATGAGCCCAGGTCTCGACCTCCGCGGTGCCTGCATCGCTGTCGACCATCTTGAGGACGCGAGCGTGAATCCGGTCAACCTCTCCCGGCACAGCGAAATCGGTGTCCATCAGAACGACGATTTGGCTGGATGAATCATCGGTGCAGCTCGCCGTCAGGAGCAAGAGGCCGACCATGCAGAGGAACCGTACGGGAGACGCAGCGCGGCGTTTGGGCTCGCTGCCGCAGCGAGCCCCCAAAGCGGGGGGGGACTGTTTGAAGGTATTCAATGCCAAGGCGGGAAGGATACCCGGACTTGGCCAGGCCGCAATTGAGCAAAACCCAGGCGATCCGTTGCTGAAAATGACTTTCTCTTGTTTCTGTGTCCGAGATCTCACAAGGTTGGCGTTCGACCGGAGAATCGGCTCGGAATCAGTCCGACGTGCACCCGGCGTCGGCTTTTTCGCATGACTAGCTTGGAGACTTCGACAGACCAGGAAGACCTGATAGGCGGCAAGTACCGCCTCGGGCCGGTGATTGGCTCGGGTGGGATCGCTACCGTCCGGCGGGCGACGCACGTGTGGACGGAGCGAGAGGTCGCGGTGAAGCTGCTCGATCCGACGCTGCCTCATTTCGAGCAGCTCCGGGCCGGATTCCTGCGAGAAGCCCGCGCCACGGTCCAGCTCGATCACCCGAACGTCGTAGACGTGCTCGACATGGGCGAGGACGGCTGGGACACGGCCTATCTCGTCATGGAGCTTCTGCATGGCCCGACGCTTCGAGACGTGCTTCTCGAGCGCGGAAAGCTGAGCGAGGAAGACACGCTCGCGATCTTGCTCCCGTTGCTCGACGCGTTGGAAAAGGCTCACGAACTGGGAATCATCCATCGGGACTTCAAGCCGGATAACATCATGCTCCCCCTCGACGCCTACGGCGTGGTGACACCCAAGCTCTTGGACTTCGGCATTGCCGAAGTCCTTCGCGATGCGCGGTCGGGAGGCGTCAGCGATCCCGAAGGCGTCATCATGGGGACTCCGCAATACATGTCCCCGGAACAGGCCCGCGACCACCGCGCCCTGATCGGGCCGCAGACCGACGTCTGGGGTGTGGCGATCGTTTGGTACGAGTGTTTGACGGGAATCGCGCCGTTCGACGGGGACAGCGCGGAAGAAATCTTGCACGCGGTGTGCGAGAAACCGATCGATTTCAGCGCGGTTCCAGAGCGCTACGTGCCGGTCTTGCGAGCCGCACTGCATCGCCTGCCCGGCTTTCGTATGGCGTCGATTCCCGAGCTCAAGGCTCGCATCGAAGCCATGGGGTTCGACCGAACGACGATCGCCCCGGCGGCGTCGTCTCTCTCGTCCGTACCTGCAGCGGCGCCCGCGGCGACACATCTTGCCCGAAAACCAACACTTGCCGGCCTCGGCCCCGACCAGCTCTTTCCTCCATCGCCTTCGCCCGCTGGAGTTCACTCGGAGGTGATTACACTCCCCATCGATACCAACCGGCGCGTCTGGCTCGCCGGCCTCGCCTTGGCTGCAGCCGTGGCGTTCGCAGCGTGGTGGACCGTTCGGGATCCCGGCTACACTCCCGGCAGTCCTTCCGACGCCGCGATCGCGCAGCCGTGGGCCGAGGAGCTTGCACCGACGCCCGATCGCGAGGAGAGCGAAGCAGAAGTGCCGACGGCGCCTGAGGAGCTAGGCGCCGCACTGGCCACTGCCGAAGAACTAGCCGCCGCACCGACCACGCCCGATGAACTGGTTGTGCCACCGACGGCTGCCGAAGAACTGGTTGCGCCACCGACGGCGGCCGAAGAACTGGCCGAGGCGTCGACCACCTCCGACGACCCTGCCGTCGCGGCGACGAGTTCCGAAGATCCGGCCGCTGCGCCGGCAATCGAGGGCCAGCTGATCGCGACAGCGCCCGAAGATGGGGAGCCGGAACCGGCGGCCGAAGAGCAAGACGGATCGGCCTCGGAGAACCAAGAACCGGCCTTAGCAGCGGAGCCGGAGGAACCGGCGGCCTCCGCAGCGCCCGAGCCGCCACCAGCCAAAGTCAAGCCCGCACGTCGAAAACCGAAACGCGCCAAGCCCAAGCCGCGACCGCAAGAGGCTCCAAAAGCGGATGACTCGCAAACTCAGAAGCCCCCAGACCTGGTGACCGAATGGTAAATCCGCTCATTCTAGTTCTTGCGCTAGCGTCCGCGCTCTCCTGGGCCCCGACTGCGTACGCGCAATCCCCCACGGCCGGCGATGGATCCAGCTCTGAGCAGGCGCGCCGCCTCTTCAAAGAGGGAATCGCGCTCGCGAAGTCGGAGCAGTGGGCCGAGGCGCTGTGGGCGTTTCGTCAATCACGCGATCTCGTTCCGCGGCCCAGCACCTCCTACAACATCGCCAACGCGTTCTACCGGCTCGACCGGCCCGTCGAAGGCCTTGCGGAGCTCGATTCATACGAAGCGATGGCCGCGGTGCGCGCCAACGAGGCAGCACGCAAGCGGGGTGCCGCGCTGCGCGAGCTACTCCAGGATGTGGTGGCCGAAGCTCAGGTAGCGATCACGCCGGCGGACGCAGAGGTGCACGTCGACGGTCGCCGCGCGAAGAGCAGCGGCGCAGAACGCGTCATTCGTATGAACCCGGGGCCCCACACGCTCCGCTTTTCGCGTGAGGGCTACGAGCCCGCGACCAAAGAAGTGCAGGCCAAGCGCGGAAGCCGGACGACATACGCGATCGCCTTGAGGCCTCTGACGCCGGCGCCGATGAGCGTGACCCTTCCTGCGACGCAACTGCCCGGTACCGTCAACCCCGGCGAAGCCGGAAGCGCCCCCGCAGCGCCCCCAGCCGACGAGAAGAAGCCTTTCGCGAAGCGGCCGGGCTTCTGGGTGATGATCGGCGCGATCGTCGTGGTCGGCGCGGGCGTGGGAGTCGCAGTGGCGCTGACTCGAAAAGACGATTCACCGCAATGCGGAACGACCGGAACCTGCGCGACGACGCAGGGCTTGACCGTCACCTCCTTCTAGGCTCTCGGCGATCGCTACAGCGCCTGGCGCCGTGAGTGAAAGCTGGTACGCCTTCGCCATGGCTAATCCGACCGCAACTCTCGAAACCTCACTCGGCAACGTCGAGATCGAAATCTTCGCAGACCAAATGCCCCTCACCGCGGGCAACTTCATCGAGCTCGCCAAGAGCGGCTTCTACGACGGGCTTCATTTCCACCGAGTCATCGACGGTTTCATGATTCAGTTCGGCTGCCCGCACAGCAAGGACCCGAACAGCCCGCGCGCCGGCACCGGCGACAGCCCGAACGGGACCATCCAGGACGAGCACCCAGCCGACGCCAAGATCTCGAACGAGCCTGGCACCCTGTCGATGGCCAACACCGGCCGACCAAACAGCGGCGGCTGCCAATTCTTCATCAACACCGTCCACAACGCGTACCTGGACTGGTTCAGCCCCGGAGCGTCCAAGCACCCCGTGTTCGGCAAGGTCACGAGCGGCATGGACGTCGTGAAAAAGATCGAATCGTCCCAGACCGGCGCGGGCGACCGTCCGGTTACGCCGATCAAGATGGTGAAAATCACCGTCCACGACTAAACTAGAAGCCATGAAGCTCGGAAATTGGTGCCTTCTCGTCGTCGCGCTCGCCTTTGGCGGTTGCGACGACAACTACGTTCCTCCGCCCTCGACGGGCGGTAGCTCCGGCTCTGGCGGCACGGGAGCTGTCGTGGGTACGGGTGGCAACGCGGGCGTCGGCGGCAGCTCGGGGGCAGGCGGGAGCGGAGGGTCGGCTGGCTCTGGAGGCGTCGGCGGATCTGCGGGCATCGGCGGATCTGGCGGGGTCGGCGGATCTGCGGGCATCGGCGGCTCTGGCGGCGACGCTGGCGCGGGCGGAGCCGCGGGT
>JBLYYU010000172.1:0-3639 GCA_048550275.1 Polyangiales bacterium | reverse complement strand
CGCCGCGATCTGCGCCGCAGTCTCTGCCGCCTGCTTCATCGCCTCGAAGGAGAAGTCCTCGCAATAGGCGTAGCCGGTCGCGTCACCTTTCATCACTCGTACGCCGAGCCCCATCGAGACTGCCCGCCTGGCGGACTTCAGAATCTCTTCGTCGTACGCGTAGCTGCCACTGGCGGAATACTCGAAAAACAAATCGGCGTAGTCGCCGCCTTTGCGCAAGGCAATTTCCAGGAGCCGATCGACGATAGCCGCGTCGATCGGAGCTGCGCCCGCCTTTGCGAACGGTGCATGGTAGCGGCCCGTCATGAGTTGCAGCGCACTTTAGAGCGCAGGCTCAGCGATGGCTACTTCTATCGGCTCAGGAAGCCAATTACGGTCTCGATGATGCGCTTCTGCCGCGCTTCACCGAGCCCCGCAAAGATCGGCAGGGCCAGAACCTCGTGACTCGCCTGCTCCGAAACGGGAAGCGAGCCTTCCCGATAGCCGAGGTGAGCGAAACACTCCTGCCGATGAAGGGGTACAGGGTAGTAGATCGCGGTCGAGATCTTCTGCTCCTGGAGGTGTGCCTGAAGCTCGTCGCGGCGCGAGGTCCGAATCACGTATTGATTGTAGATGTGACCTTCGAATCGTCGCGGCGGAGCCTGCAGGACCTGCGCGCCAAGACCCGCAGACGCGAACGCGGCATCGTAGCGGGCGGCGTTCTCCTGGCGACCGACAGTCCAGGCGCCGAGCTCCGGGAGCTTCACCCTCAAGAGCGCGGCCTGCATCGCATCGATGCGAAAGTTCCCGCCGATCACGCTGTGGTAGTACTTGGGCTTGCTCCCGTGCGCGCGCATCACCCGCGCCTTGTCCGCGAGCGATGCGTCCTGGGTCGTGACGAGGCCGGCGTCCCCAAACCCTCCCAAGTTCTTCGACGGGAAGAACGAAAAGCATCCGTAGGCGCCGAGCGAGCCGACCGGACCCATCGGGCTCTTCGTTCCTATGGCTTGGGCCGCGTCTTCGATGATCTGCAGGTCGTGCTTGCGAGCCAAGCCGATGAGGCCTTCCATGTCGCATGCCTGACCGAAGAGGTGCACTGGCAGAATCGCCCGTGTCCGCTCCGTGACCGCCGCGGCGGCCTGGTCGACATCGAGGTTGAAGGTGTCGGGACGGATGTCGACGAACACCGGCGTAGCGCCCACACGCGCGATGCAGCCGCCAGTAGCGAAAAACGTGAACGGCGTGGTGATGACCTCGTCGCCAGAACCGATTCCGAGGGCCATGAGCGCGACCATCAGCGCGTCGGTTCCGCTCGAAACGCCGATCGCGTGCTCGACGCCGATGTACTCGGCGACCTCTTGCTCGAGGGCGGTGACCTCGGGTCCGAGTATGTAGCGCCCGGACCGAATCACTTCGGCCGCTTTGTCGGTCAAACGCTCGAGGAGCGGCCCGTTTTGGGCCGCGACGTCCAACATCGGAATTGCTTCTTCACTCACGATTTCCTACCCATCGGCAGCTATCCGCCGCCAGCTCGTAACAGTCGCCGCAACGTTCGCAGCGGGCTTCGCTCCCGAGGACTTCACCGCAGCGGCACGCCCAAGCAATTCGTCGCGCAGGATTGCCCACCATCACAGCATGGGCCGGCACGTCCTTGGTCACGACGCTACCAGCGCCAACCAGCGCGTACTCACCGAGCGCGTGCCCGCAGACGATTGTGGCGTTCGCCCCAACCGTGACCCCTTTGCCGACCGGAGTCGGCGCAAATTCTTCTTTGCGTTCGATGTGCGCTCGGGGCGTCAACACGTTCGTGAACACGCAGCTCGGCCCTAGGAAGACGTCGTCCGCGATCTGAACGCCAGCGTAGACCGAAACGTTGTTTTGGATTTTGACGCCGTTGCCGATTTCGACGCCCGGACCGATGAACACGTTCTGCCCGAGAACACAGCGCGCTCCGACGGACGAGCCGCCGGACACATGAGTGAAGTGCCAGATACGCGTGTCGGCGCCAACCCGAGCGCCGTCGTCGACAAACGCGGAATCGTGAACAAACGGGGCGGACATCAGTGCCCCCTTGGAAGCTCGATTCGCGCACCGCCCTGTTCGAGGGACTGTGCGCCACCTTCGAGCGCGCGAACGACGTGCAAACCCGAAGCGGAATCGGCGAC
The DNA here is from genome assembly GCA_048550275.1 of Polyangiales bacterium. Lineage (GTDB taxonomy): Bacteria > Myxococcota_A > Polyangia > Polyangiales > Houyiibacteriaceae > SG8-38. Next base: position 1,495 of record JBLYYU010000172.1, on the reverse strand, counting down.
AGGGGCCTTTCGAGTCCGAACGGCGTCGAGAAACGCCAAACACTCGCGGCGCAAGGGCTCGGCCATCTTCAAGGCCGGGATCAAGATGTCTCCCGTGCGAATCCGAACGCCCTCCTCGTACGAGAGCGTCGCGGGCGGCTCCACGCCCTTGTCGAAGACCGCGAGCTTCTGGTCCGGAGAAGTGTCGTCGAAGACGGCCATCTTGCGGTCGCCGACCACGGTCAGCTTTCGAGTCTTGTGCGGATCGAGCCAGCTCACATGGACGTGGGCCATTCGACCGCCAGGGTAGTGGAGTGTGGCGAAGACGACGTCTTCCACGCCTCGTTCCGCCTGCAAGTAACAGGAACCAGTTGCGCTCACCGCCTCGGGAAAGGCCCCGAGGAGGTAGTTTGCGACCGAGATGTCATGTGGCGCGAGCGACCACCATGCGTTCTCCGCCTGACGAACGACACCGAGGTTGACTCGCTGTGAGTAGATGTAGAGAACATCGCCCAGCTCACCCGTGTCGATGAGCTCCTTCAAGCGGTCGACGGCCGGATGATAGAGGAGCAGATGTCCGACCATGAGGATCAGGCCTCGCTCCTCGGCGAGCTTGCAGAGGGCGGTGGCCCGCTCTCCAGATAGGCAGAGCGGCTTTTCGACGAAAACGTCTTTGCCGGCTCTGAGGGCGGCGTCGGCCACTTCGAAATGCGAGGGGGCATGCGTTGCGACCACGACCGCGGAAACGGCAGGGTCGGCGAACGCCTTCTGCATGTCCCCGACTACCTGAACGCTCGGATAGAGCGCCGCCATCGAGTCGCGAATCCCGTCGTGCCGATCGCAGACATACCGGAGCTCGGATTCCGGAATCGCCGCGAAATTTCGAACGTGATTCTTACCCCAGCCGCCAGCTCCAACAACAGCGATCCCAATTGGTTTTCCACCAGTCACGCGACCCCCCGCTTCATCACGGGAGTTTAGCAGGCCGGCGGCCCGAGACCTAAACTAGTGCCGGAACAGAGCCGCTAGCGGAGCATCGCGCGGCATTCGGAGACGTACTGGCCCCGACCGAGCTTCACGCAGTTCTTGTAGGCCTGCCTCGCGCCTTGCCGGTCGCCCCGCATCTGCCGCGCGGCACCGAGGGTCACCCAAGCCAGCGCATTGCTCGGGTCCACCGCGGTCGCCCGTTCGGCCAGCTCGGAAGCCTCGCGCGCGTGGCTTCGCGCCAACATCAAACGCGCAAGCTCGGCGAGCGCAGGGCTCCCGTCCGGCTTGAGCTGGATGGCTCGACGATAGGAGGCGACAGCGCGCGAGCCTCGCTTGAGACGACGGGCCAGGGCGAGTTGTGCCTCGTACGTATCGATGGCCCCAGTCGGGGGGTAGATCTCGTTGGGGTTCGATTTGGGCGGCTCGGGCTCAGCCTCCTCCTCTTCCGCCTCGTCCGCCTCTGCAGGAACCACCGCGTTCGCCGTCGCTGAAGCTTGCGCGGTCACGGGCACTTCCGGCACCTCGGGCG
>JBLYYU010000171.1:0-18010 GCA_048550275.1 Polyangiales bacterium | reverse complement strand
CCGCCGGCACGGTCGACCTTCAGGCCAGCGCGCTCGACAACGACGCCTGGCCCGACGACGCTCGGCAAGTCGCCAACAGCATGCGCAACCAGTTCCAAGTTCCTGTCCTTTTCTACGTTCTGGTGCTCGCGCTCTACGCCAAAGGCGCCGCCGACATCTACGCCCTCGTCTTCGCCTGGCTCTTCGTCGCCACCCGCTTGGTGCACGCGTACATTCACATCGGTTCGAACTACGTCCCGAACCGCACCCGCGTCTTCAAACTAGGCGTCGTCATCGTCATCGTCCTCACCGCCCTCTTGATCCGCGCCCTCGTCACCTAATTTTGCGAACGCCAAGGAGGAGTCATGCCTGACCGTACCAATCGCCAATGGGTCCTAAGAGCTCGGCCCGAAGGGATGGTGGACGCCTCCTTGTTCGAGCTCCGCGAAACGCCGGTGCCGGCGCTATCGAACGGCCAAGTCCTCGCGCAGACGATGTACCTCTCGTTCGACCCTACACAACGCGCTTGGATGGCGATGGAGACGTACATGCCCATCGTTGCGCTCGGAGAGCCGATGCGCGCCGGCGGCATCGCGCAGGTGATCGAGTCGAAACATCCCAAGTTCAAGCCGGGCGATATCATCAACTACCTCTGCGGCTGGCAGGAGTACTTCGTCTTCGAACCCGACGGTAACAATCTCGTTCCGCCAACGAAGCTCCCGGGGCATCTCGACCCCGCACTCCTGCTCGCCCTCTCGCTCACGGGCCTGACGGCATACTTCGGGCTCCTCGAAATCGGCGAACCCAAGCCGGGCGAAACCGTCCTGGTCAGCGGCGCCGCCGGCGCAACCGGTTCGATCGCCGGCCAAATCGCGAAGCTCAAGGGCTGCCGGGTCATCGGGATCGCCGGCGGCCCCGAGAAGTGCGCCTGGCTAACCGACGAGGCCAACTTCGATGCAGCGATCGACTACAAGAACGACAACGTCGGCGAACGCATCGGCGAGCTCTGCCCGAAGGGCGTCGACGTCTACTTCGACAACGTCGGCGGCCCAATTCTCGACGAGGTCTTGCTGCACGTCGCCTTGTACGCCCGAATTGTCCTCTGCGGCGCCATATCCCAATACAACACCGTCGAAGAAGAGCAGTACGGAATCAAGAACCACACTTCGCTGATCATCAATCGCGGCACCGCACGAGGCTTCATCATCATCGACTACCTCGACCGAGCGCTTCAGGGCTTGTTGATGCTCAACAAATGGATCGAAGACGGCAAGGTGATCCAAGAGATCGACATGCAACACGGCTTCGAACAGATCCCCGAGACGCTCACCCGCCTCTTCACCGGCGCCAACCTCGGCAAACAGCTCTTGAAAGTCTCCGACGCGCCCCTGCCGCTGCGCACCAGCGCCATCGAAAAGGCGGCATTCAAGGTCATGACCGCCTACACGAGCTGGCGCAACGGCTAGCTCAACCCGGCACCGATGAGACCGGTCAGCAGTCTACCAACGATTGGCGCATTCGACATCAAACCAAAACAGAGGAAAAGCACAGGCCGCGCGGCCGTCACGAGCCTGGCGTTCATCCTCTTTACGCCGCCGCGGCCACGCCTACTCCAGAGAGGGCCACCGAACGCCCGACGTATTCCTGCGCCTGCACTGCAAACGCCAAGAACCGCCCGACGTCCTTCCGCGAGATCTTCCACTCACGCACTTCTCCTTCGGCCGATGCAAACGGCATCGCGTCACTCTCGTCATCGGTGAGATGCACCGGTTGCGCCAGCACCCAGTCCACACCGCTATCGCGAACTTCGATCTCCTGAACCTCGGTGTCCGCAATCTGCGGCTTCAGCAACACATTGAAGAACAAGCGGTCGAGCCAACGCAAGCTGTCCCGTGTCTCCCCAACCCCGTACGACGATTGTACGACGAGCCGGCGAACGCCATGCTTCCGCATCGCCTCGATCACAGTACGCGTCCCGGCCGACCGCACGTCGATCGGCGTGCGCGCCGCCCCAAACAAGCGAACCCGAATTGGGTTCTCCGTGATCCCCAGCGTGACGATCACGGCGTCTTGCCCTGCGACCGCCCGCTCGACGTCATCCGGATTGGTGGCGTCGCCGTTCAGCAGCGTCAGCCGGTCCGAGCTCTGCTCGAGCGAGTCCGCGTGCCGGGAAAACGCCGTCACCTGATGCCCGCGCTCGAGCAGCGCCGCTATCGTGGCCCGCCCCGTGCCGCCCGTGGCTCCAACTACCAATACTTTCTTTGATTCTTCCATGATTGCCTCCTTGTGAAGACCAATCTGAGGGCTCAGTTGACATGAATCCAATGACTTGTTTGTATATAGGCATGAGTGCTGTTCATGTCACTCCCGATCTCCACCGCATCGACCTCAACCTCCTGGTCGCCCTCGACGCCCTGACGCGCGAGCGAAGCGTGACCAAAGCCGCCGCGCGCGCCGGAGTCACCCAGTCGGCGATGAGCCACACCCTCCGTCGCCTCCGAGAGCTCTTCGACGACCCGCTCTTGGTTCGCGGCCGAGGCGGCATGGTTCTCACCCCTCGTGCTGAAGCCCTCGCGGTCCCGTTGCGCAGCGGCTTGGTCAGCCTCGCGCGGACGCTCGACGAACCCGAACCTTTCGAACCCATACACGCAAGCCGTACGTTCCGCATCGTCTCCCCCGATCTCTTCGACGCCCTCGTCTTGCCGACACTCCTACAGCGCCTCGGTCAACAAGCCCCATCAGTTGATCTCGCCGTCGTTCCTACACCGAAGCGTCTCGCCGACAGCCTCGAAACCGGCGACGTCGACCTCGCCGTCCATCCGGTCCTCCTCGACCCTCAACCCTTCGACCTCGGTACCCAAGTCGATCCCGAGCTCCAGAGCCGAACCCTCTTCCGCGATTCATTCCGATGCTTCCTGCGAAGCGATCACCCCGCGCTCGGCGCTCGCCGCCTCACGCTCAAAGCGTTCACCCAACTCAACCACATCCTCGTTTCACCAGGTGGTGAAGGCCCCGGCCTCGTCGACCGCATCCTTCGAGCACAAGGCCTCGAACGCCGCATCGCCCTCCGCGTCCCTCACTTCGCAACGGCTCTCGAAGTCCTCGCCCAGAGCGATCTCGTCCTCACCGCCCCTTCGAGCCTCAGCCAGTGCGCCACGGCGTCGGCCCTAGCATCGCGCCCCGCACCCCTCGCGATCCCCGAGCACGCCATCACCATGCTCTGGCACCCCCGTTTCACCGAAGACCCGTCTCACCGCTGGCTCCGTGAGCTGATGCTCGATGTAACCCGCAAGATGCCCCCGGTCTGACGACCTGATGCCCTGGTGATCCGCAGCGGTGTCCGCACCCCAGGGTCACTCCTTATGGAAGCCCAAGCAGGGGTCTTTCAATTCGTCTTTTTCGAGCGCCACAATCGAGCCTCACATAGAGGAGGCGTCCCGCTAGCGGCCGAGGTTCTCGCCCTTCGACTTTCTGCCCCCTTCTTTCAGCGAGTGACTGGTTCACGAAGTTTGAAGGAGGATGTCATGAAGCTTCAATTTTGGTGCGGCTTGTGCGTGTGCGCGTTGTCGCTTTTTCCGTTCGTCGGATGTACCGAGGAAACCAGCAGCGGTACTGGTGGGTCCGGTGCGTCTGGCGGGGATGGAGGCGCCGCTGACTCGGAGGGTCTTTGCGAGAACTCCGAAGACAGCGCGGTCTTCGAAACGCTGGAGTACAGCAGCGACGATGACGAGGTGAGCACCGGCGTGGACGCCGCGATTGCCATGACGGGGGACTGCATCTTCGGAGAACCGCCCAGATGCGGCGCCGAGCTCGCGGCGGTCATCGTCGACAACAGTGACGAGAACAACGCGGCGTTCGCGGCCTGCGAGGTCACTTGCGTCTCGATGCAAGCCGACCTCTCGCTCGATTGCCTGAGTTGCTTCGCCGACGTCGTCGTCTGCGCTTCTGCGAATTGCATCACCGAGTGTGCACGCGGGGCGTTCTTGCCAGAGTGCCGACGGTGCCGAATCGAAGAGGATTGCGACAGTGGCTTCGGAGAGTGCTCCGGTGTGGCGGCGACCCCGAGCTTCGAGATGCTCACCGTGACCGTGACGGAGCCCGAGAGTTTCGAGAAGCTGTTCGACGGACCACCGCTCGAAGGCGTCGAGGTATGCGAAACCGACACCGAGACCTGTGCGACGACGGACGCCGACGGAATCGCCGAGATCGAGGTCACGGCCAACACAGAGGTCACCTACACACTGACCAAGGAAGGATACCTGCCGTATCTGGTGCCGGTTGTTCCGGTCGGACCAATGAGTTCTTTTTGGCCGATGCTCAGCGACCAGATCGCTGAGGACTTCGCAGACACCATGATGACACCGTACCCGTTTACCGCTGGGCTCATTGCGTTAGCGGCACTCCCCACCATGCCTGGCGCGACGTTCGACGTCGTGGGTGAAACGGTGCCCGGATACTACAATGATGAGAACGGGACACCCGTCCCAACGCTGACGGCCACGACCTCCTTCGGCAGAGGCGGATTCGTCGAGGTCAGCCCCGGCGAGCAAGAGATCGAGTTCGGCGGAACAGCCAGCGACTGCAGACGAAGCTTCGGCTGGCCGGCGGACGCGCCAAACCGAATCAGGCTCCCCGTCGAAGCCGGCTACATCACGTACGGCTCGATGAACAACTGCGACGCGCCCTGATCGGATCCGAAGGCGGCTGCCTCGCCCTCAAAATCTCATTCCCAAGTCCGTCCGCCGGGTCCTAGCCGGTAAACCGTTCCAGAAGGGGCGACTCCTCTGGCGCCTCGACCTGGAAGTCTGCCGCGTCCGCGAACGCCTTCACGAAGGCGGGGCGCTTGGACACCCTCGAAAGGTAGCCTCGAAAGATCTCGTCTCGACATAGCCCGTAGCCCCTCGCCCAGATCACGTTGTGCCCCATCACGCAGTCCGCTGCCGTAAACGCATCGCCGCAGATGAACGGATGGCGCTCGAAACGCTCGCTGAGTTGCGGTTCGATCTCAGTCGTGAACTTCTCGCGATAGCGCTGAATGGTGCGCTCATCCCTGTCGGCGTCGCGAAGCAAATGTTCATGGACCCGCACCTGCCAAAGAATCATATCGATCCACGACGCGCCGAAGTACAGCATCTGCAGGTAGTCTGCACGCTCGAGCGAAAGAGGGGAGGGCGCCGGCGCTAGGCCTTTCTCTGGAAACGCGTCCGCCAGCAAAGCCACCATCGCCCCGCTTTCGAGCATGTGCTTCGACCGACCGTCCGGCATCGTGACTTCCAATGTGGGCACGTTGTGGTTCGGGTTCTTGCGCATGTACTCGGCGCTGTACTGTTTTCCCTCGTACACCGGCACGAGCTCGACCTCGAAGTCGTCTCCAAGCACCTCGTGCAACATCCATTTGACCCGCGCGCTCCGCGTCGCCGGGTAGTGATAAAGTTTGAACCTCGCTGTGGTCATCGCTCTTGGTCTTGACATTCAAACCGGGGCCAACACAAATGGAAAGCTCCAAGGAGGTTCGACTCATGCTCCGTTATCGACTTCTCGGCCGTTCAGGGCTTCGCGTTTCAGAAATCTGCCTCGGCACGATGAGCTTTGGCGACGAGTGGGGCTTCGGGGCGGACGAAGCAACCAGCCACCGCATCTTGAGCGCCTACGCCGAAGCAGGCGGGAACTTCCTCGATACCGCGAACAAGTATCACGGGGGCCAAACCGAATCGATTGTGGGCCGCTGGCTCGAAGGCCGGCGCGACAAGGCCGTCGTGGCTACGAAGTACACGCTCGCGATGGACCACGAAGACCTGAACACCGCGGGCAACCATCGAAAGAACCTCGTGCGCTCGGTCGAGGACAGCCTTCGTCGACTCAAGACCGACTACATCGATCTGCTCTGGGTTCACGCCTGGGACGAGAACACGCCGTATCAAGAAACCATGCGCGCGCTCGACGACATGGTGCGAAGCGGCAAGGTCCTCTACGTCGGCGTCAGCGACACGCCAGCATGGGTCGTGTCGGCCTCGAACGTCCTCGCCGAGCTTCGCGGCTGGTCAGCGTACGTCGGGCTTCAAATCGAATACAGCCTTCTTCAACGCACCCCCGAGCGCGACCTTCTGCCGATGGCCGAGGAGTTTGGGCTTTCGGTGCTCGCCTGGGCGCCACTCGCCGCCGGCGTGCTCACCGGGAAGTACACACGAAGCGGTGTCGACAACGACTCGCTGCGCGCGGGCAACAACGAGCAGCGCGGCCGGACCTCCGAGGCGAATCTGCGCGTCGCGCGCGTGGTCGATGCCGTGGCGGACGAGCTCGGCGCATCCTCTGCACAGTTGGCGACCGCATGGGTCCAGGCGCAGGGCTATCGCTACATTCCCATCGTCGGCGCCCGAAAGGTCGAACAAATCGTCGACAGCCTCGGCAGCGCGACGGTCACACTCGACGCCGCGCACTTGCAGAAGCTCGACGAAGTCAGTCGGGTCGACATGGGCTTTCCCCACGACTTCCTAGCCGCCGACGCGGTTCGAGACCTAGTCCAGAGCGAGCTCCGAACCGAGCTAGACGAACGACCCAAGCCGTTCTGACGAACCCGCGTCACGAGCCCGCCCAGGTCGCTGCCCCACGCGTGTCCTTCGAGAAACGTCCGCGGCGTCCTCAGTCCTCATCGGGCTGACGGGTGATTCGGTGGGACACGAGCTTCGCGATGAGCTCTACGTGCGGCGTCTGCGGTAAGGTGTCGTGCGCGATCAAGCTCTCGAGTCGGTAGCCATCTGCGAGCGCCTCGATGTCCTTCGCGAGCCCCCTCGGCCCGCAGGCCATGATGTGAATTCGCGACGGCCGAAGCCGGAGGAGCTCGTCGGTGACCTCCTTGCCTAGGCCTTTTCGCGGTGGGTTCGCAACGACGGCATCGGGCGTCTCGGTTTGGCGTGCAAGAAACGCCTCAGCGGTTTCTGCCTCGATGCCCAGGATGCTGGCGCCTTCGTCGTGCAATTCGCAAGGGACGACCTCGGTGGCAATCGTTCGGAGCCTCCGAGTGGTGGCTCCTGTCCCTGCATAGAGATCGAGCACACGCCCCCCGCCGATCCCTTCGATGAGCTCGTCGTACATCCGCTCGGCGACCTCGGGGTTCGGCTGAAGAAACCCAAGCGGACCGACCCGCGTTCCATTCACGTCGAGCGCTACGATCCCCGAAAGCGACGTGGCCTTGGCACCCCGCAGCACATTCCCCTCGCCGTGGTGAAGGCTGTACGCCATCCCGTCGCAACGCGTAAGACGCTCACTCAGGCGCCGGAGCGGTTCTACGTCCGCTTCACTGGTGACCAGCGTTGCCAAGACCTGCCTCCCGTTCGTTCGAAACCAAACCGAGCGAAGCCCCACCTGCCCGCGCTCGTCGTTGTGTGCCGCGATCTTCACGTCCCGAGCGCCCTGTGCAAGTTCGTCCGCCGCAGCCGCGATCAAGGGGTGGTCGACCAGACAACCTTCCATGTCCGCCGGTCGATGCGTCCCGCGAATGAAGCTGCCAAGCCGCAAGTTCCCCGGCCCACCGAACGCCACCCGCTTTGCGCTCCAACGATATCCGAGCGGTCGCGGCGCCGGGATCACTTCCTCCACCTCGAGCCCATGCCTGTCACGCAGCATCTCGCGAAGCACCTCGCCCTGCGTGGCCTCTTCTAGGCCCATCAACGCGCAACCCGTGCATCGCCCGCCAACCAAATCGCCATGACGCGCGCACATCGGCAATCGCCGGCCTTCGCGCTCGCGTTCGAGTTGCACAGCCGTCGCGAACGTCGCGTGCTTCCCCACGTGCTCGATCCGCGCGACGACCCTTTCGCCCGGAAAGGCATTGGCAATTCGTGTCCGGCCGGCCGACCCTTCGCCGCTCGGTAGGAGCGATTCGACCTCAAAGGTCTTCTTGTCGCCGGATTTCGGCCGATGTTCCTTGCCTTTCATCGCCTACGTTTGCGCGACTGCTCGCTCCTGGGCAAGGTGCGGCATGGCCGTCGTCCCCCTCACACGAAAAGGCAGTCGGCGCCCACGCCGGCCCGACGCCACGGCCTACCTCCCCACGACCCGCGAGGACATGGATGCCCGTGGCTGGGAAGAGCTCGACATTCTCATCGTCAACGGCGACGCCTACGTCGACCACCCCGCGTTCGGCGCCGCCCTCATCGGTCGCTTCCTCGAAGGCCGTGGCTACCGCGTTGGCATGATCGCGCAACCAAGCTGGACCGATACGAGCGAGATCAGCCGAATGGGCACGCCCCGTCTCTTCGTCGGGATCACGAGCGGCAACTTGGACAGCATGCTCAACAAGCTGACCGCCCAGAAGAAAGTCCGCTCGGACGACCAGTACTCCCCGGGCGGCCGCACCAACATGCGACCCAATCGCGCGAGCGTCGTCTACGGCAATCTCTGCCGTCGAGCCTTCTCCGGCGTTCCGATCATCCTCGGCGGCATCGAAGCGTCCCTTCGCCGCATCGCGCACTACGACTACTGGAGCGATTCGATCCGCCGGAGCGTCTTGCTCGACTCGAAAGCGGACATGCTGATCTTCGGCATGGGCGAGCGCCCGGTCTGGGAAGTCGCCGACCGCCTCGCCGCCGGCGAAACCCTAGAAGACCTGCGAAACGTCCGCGGCACCGCCCACGTCCTGCGCAAAGGACACTGGGAGAACATCGAGCCGAGTCGTTTCATCCGAGACGGCAAGCCGCTGATCCTGCCGAGCTACGAGCAAGTCAAAGAGAGCAAAGCGCTCTTCAGCGAAATGAGCGGCGCCTTCCAAAAAGAAACCAACCCGGGCAACGGCCGGCCCCTCATCCAGCCGCACGGCCACGAAGCCGTCTATCTGAACCCCCCGGCAGAGCCGCTCAGCACCGAAATCATGGACGGCCTCTACGACCTGCCGTTCACCCGCTACCCGCACCCGTCGTACGACGAAGGCATTCCGGCGTACGAAACGGTCAAGCACAGCATCGTCACCATGCGCGGCTGCTTCGGCGGATGCAGCTTCTGCTCGATCACGGAGCACGAGGGCAGGGTGATCCAATCACGGAGTGAAGAGAGCGTGCTGCGGGAAGTTCGCGCTCTTCGTCGCATGGACGGCTTTGCCGGTGTCATCAGCGACGTCGGCGGCCCCACGGCGAACATGTACCAGATGAAATGTCGCGACGAGCGCATCGAGAAGGCCTGCCGTCGCCTGAGCTGCGTTCACCCCGGCGTTTGCGAAAACCTCGTCACCGATCACACCCCTCTCGTCCAGCTCCTCGGCAAAGTGCGGAAAGAGAAGGGTGTGAAGCGCGCCTTCATTGCATCTGGTGTCCGCTACGATTTGGCCGAGCTCAGTCCCGATTTCGTCGAAGCTCTCGCCGAGCATCACACGGGCGGCCAGCTCTCGGTCGCTCCCGAGCACGTCGACGAGGCCGTTCTCGACAAAATGAAAAAGCCAGGCGCCGAAAGCTACGAGCGCTTCGCCGAAATGTTCGCCTGCGCCAGCGAGAAGACCGGCAAGGAACAACACCTCGTCCCCTACTACATCAGCGGCCACCCCGGCTCGACCACCCATTCCATGATCGAGCTCGCCCTCTATCTGAAGAAGCGCGGCCTACGCCCTCGCCAAGTGCAGGACTTCATCCCGACGCCGATGAGCATGGCCACCAGCATGTACGTCACCGGCCTCGACCCCTTCACCCAAGAGCCCGTCTACGTCGCCAAAGGCCTCCGCGAGAAGCGGATGCAAAAGGCGCTTCTTCAGTATTGGGACGTCAGCCAACACGACCTGGCCCGCGAAGCCCTCATCAAGGCCAAACGCGGCGACTTAATCGGCAGCACCGAACGCCACCTCGTCCCGCCTGCCTCGGGGAAGGGCGCCCTTTCGATTCACGAGAAGCGCCGGCGCAAAGACTCGCGCACCCAGGCACGCCGCCCGGAACGCCGCAGCCCTCGAAACCCAGATTGAGTTTCCGCCGATCACTCCCGGCCTAGTACAGGCCAGGTCGCATCAGACGCACCTGGTACAAACCGGCCCGTGCCGTGATGTACAAAGTACGCGCGTCCTCGCCGCCAAATGCGCAGTTGGCAGGCACCCGGTTGTCGGGAACCTCGATAGTCCCCCAGAGGTTTCCTTCGGGGTCGAACACCTGAACGCCAGTCGCGGTCGCAACGTACAGGTTTCCACCCGTGTCCATCGCCATGCCATCGGCGCTTGGCAGCGGATCGACAAACGGGCGCTCGTTGCCGAGCGAACCGTCGGCGGCCACGTCGAACACCATCACGGCTTCCACAGTGTTGGCCACGTACAAGAAACGCTCGCGCGGCGACAGCACCAGCCCATTCGGACGTGAGCTCAGCTCGCCTTCCCATTCGGCCGTCAGAGCCCCGTTTGGAGCCACTCGAAACACACCGTTGAAGTCGAGCTCTTGCTCCACCGACGCGTTGATCCCGTACGGTGGATCGGTGAAGTAGATCGTCCCGTCGCTCCGAACCGCGATGTCGTTTGGAGAGTTCAGCGAGTCCCCCATGTACTCACTGGCGACGGTAACCGTCGTCCCGTCCTCGAGCGTTCTCGACACCCGCCGATTCGCGTGCTCTGCCGCGAGCAGGAGCCCATTCACATCCGAATCGAGCCCGTTCGCGTCTCCGCTGTCCTGATTGATCGGCGTCACATCGTCAGGAGGCGTCAGGGCGTAGATCGTGCTCGCTGGAATATCCGTGAACAAGAGCCGTTGCTCCGCGGCGCGCCAAGTCGGCCCTTCGGTGAAAATGAACCCATCCGCGACCAATTCGACGGTTCCGATCCCCTCCAGAGGGTCGAAGCCTTCGATCGGGTCCACGGATTCCGCGGAATCACTGCACCCGAGCAGCGCCGAGGCACCCAGTGCCAGGGCAAAGATCAATCCCGTCCATGTACGCATGCAATCCTCCACATCCGCGCGCTTGCCGTCGTCGCTACGCCAGCGCGAACCCGTCGCTCAGCAAGGCCTACCTGTCTCAGTACAAGCCAGGCCGCATCAACCGCACCCGGTATACCGCTTCCCGTGCCGTGATGTACAGGGTGCGCGCGTCCTCGCCGCCGAAGGCGCAATTCGCCGGCACCCGATCGTCGGGAACCTCGATGGTCCCCCAGAGCTCCCCGTCGGGATCGAAGACCTGAACGCCAGTCGCGGTAGTCACGAATAGGTTCCCGCCCGTGTCCATCGCCATCCCGTCGGCGTTCTCGACGTTCGGGACGAACAAGCGAGCGGGCGAGAGCGAGCCGTCGAGACCCACGTCAAACGCCATCACGCCGCCTTCGGTGTCGGAGACGTACAAGACGCTTTCGTCCGGTGACAGCACGATACCATTGGGCCGAGTGACCATCGCGCCTTTCCATTCGGCCGTGAGCGCACCCTCGGTGTCCACGCGAAACACACCGTTGAAGTCGAGCTCCTGCTGCGTGTCCGGATTGATCCCGTACGGCGGGTCAGTGAAGTAGATCGTCCCGTCGCTCCGAACCGCGATGTCGTTTGGCGAGTTCAGCCGGTCGCCCATGTACTCGCTCGCGACGGTGACGATCATTCCGTCCGCGAGCGTCCGCGAGAGCCGCCGGTTCGCGTGCTCTGCTGCAAGCAAGAGCCCATCCAGGTCCGAGTCGAGCCCGTTGGCCACGCCGCTGTCCGGACGAAAAGTCGTGACGTCGTCCGGCGGCGTCAGCTCGTAGATGGCGTTCGCCTGCAGATCCGAAAACAGAAGAGTCTGCTCGTTCACGCGCCAATGTGGTCCCTCGGTGAATACGAAACCGTCCGCTACGAGCTCGACCGTCCCGATCCCTTCCAAGGGGTCGAATCCGTCGACTCCGCCGGCGCCGCCAGTTCCACCAGCTCCGCCCATTCCCCCGGTTCCGCCGCTGCCTGCTGTGCCGCCGGTACCAGCCGTCCCTCCCGTGCCGTCGCTTTCGCCGCAGCCGAAGAGCGCGATCGAGCCGAACGCCAAGGCAAACACGATTCCCAACGATTTCTGCATACGGCACCTCCGCATCGGCGATGCGCGTCGACGATACCCCTTCAGAGTGCACATATCCTGGCCCATGTGCCAGCAAGCCCCTCGCGGAAGCCCGGGATTCCATCTATCATCCGGCCCGCATGCGTCTCCTTTCTTCGTTTGGCGCGACCGTTTGCGCGGTTGCAATCCTGTTCACCTCCACGAGTGGCTGCGGTAGCGACTCCTCTTCGACGGCGCCGGCGGCGAACGTCGACGAGTTGTTCGAGCTCGGCTCATTCGAAGTGGGCTATCGCGAAATCACGATCAGCTACGACGACGCCGGGACGGCGAACGCGCGCGAGGTGCTCCTTCGCGTCTGGTATCCCGCGCAAGATGGTTCGAATGCGCCCCCCGCTAGGTATGCGGTCGGTGGCATCGTCGACATTCCAACGGAAGTCGCGCTCGACGCGCCCCCGATCACGGACGAAGCGAACCTCCCATTTGCGATCTACTCGCACGGCAATGGTGGAGAGGGCTTGCTCGGCTACCCGTACGGTGAACTGATGGCGTCGCACGGCTGGATCCTCGTCGCACCGAACCATACCGGCAACACCGCCCTCGACTTCCTCGACAGCCCCGATCCGTTCACGCGCTCCGCTCTCGATCGCCCGAACGACATTTCGGCGATCATCGACGAGCTCGAGTCGGGTCTCGCCGGTGACGAGCTCGCCGGCAAAGTGGACGCGTCGAGCGTGTTTCTCTTCGGCCACAGCTTCGGCGGTTACACGACGTTCGTCAGCGGCGGCGCCGGCGTCGATTTCGACGCCCTCGCCACCGACTGCGAAGGTCAAATGAGCGACGCCTGCGATCTCATCGACAATCCAGACGTCGAAGAGGCCTTTCGCGCGGGCTTTCTCGACGAGCGCATCGTTGCCTTGGCGCCCCAAGCCCCTGCGATCGGCCCGATCGCCGACGGAGAGCTCGCGGCGCTCGAAGTCCCGACGATGCTGATGAGCGGCCTTCTCGACCAAACCACCACCCAAGAGGAATCCGCAGAGCCCGCTTGGGCAGGCATCGATCACCCAGATGACATCTGGGTAGAGATGCCAGCGGGAGCGCACTTCACCTTCATTACGATCTGCCACGACCTCACCCCGGACCTCCTGGACTTCTTTCGACCGGATGCGGGCGAAGACGGCTGTGGCGAAGAGTTTATCGACACTCGCGAAGCCGTCCCGGTCCTCGCAGCGTACGTATTCGCCTTCGGGCGGCGCCACGTGCTCGGCCAAACCGAATGGGACGCCGTTCTGAAAGGCCCGGCACTCGGCAATGAGGGTGATTTCGTGATCAGGGTGAAGTAAGGACGCTACGGGTGCTCGACCGCGACCCGTGATATAACCGCCGCTTCGTGCGCAGGCGGGAAAAACGAGTGGGGAAGCTTTTTTGAACGACAAACTGAGGTCTGTCGTCAAAGACGTTCCGCCGTCCATCGTGGTTTTCCTGATCGCGCTCCCACTTTCGATGGGTATCGCGCGCGCGTCGGGGCTGCCGGCATCGCTCGGCTTGATCACCGCAGCGGTTGGTGGCGTCGTGGTCGGCTTGATTGGCGGCGCTCCTCTCGTCATCGCAGGGCCTTCGGCTGGCCTGAGCGTCTTGATCCTCGATTGGGTCATCGCCTTTCGCACCGATGACGACCCTTATGGCATCGCGAGCCTAGCGGTCATCGCAATGATCGCCGGAGTGATTCAGCTCCTCGCCGGCGTCCTACGCTTCGGCACCTATTTCCGCGCGGTGTCTCCGGCGGTCATTCGAGGCATGCTTGCCGGCATAGGGCTCATCATCGTGGCCAAGCAGTTCCACGTGATGATCGACGACGACATCCAAGGCAGCGTCCTCTACAACATCTACAAGATCCCCGAAGGCATCGTCAAAACCACATTCACTGGCGGCGATCGCACGCACTACATCGCGGCTTCCATCGGCGTCGCCACCCTCCTGACCATCGTGCTTTGGGATCGGTTCCGCCCCGCCAAGCTCCACGTAGTTCCGGGAGCGCTCGCGGGCGTGCTGGTCGCGACGATTGCATCGGCCGTGCTTCGACTCCCCATCGAATACGTCGACGTCACCGGTTCGCTCGCTTCGTACGTGACCCTGCCCAACGCGGGTTCCGTCGAGCTCCTAGTGCAGCCGCGAATCTGGTTCGCCGGGGTCGCACTTGCCTTCGTCGCCAGCGCCGAGACGCTCCTCTGTGCCACGGCGGTCGCCGGCATGAGCAACGGCACGCGAACCGACTACGACCGGGAGCTTGCGGCCCAGGGCGTCGGCAACCTGGTCTGTGGTCTGATCGGCACCATGCCAATCACCGGCGTGATTAGTCGAAGTAGTGCCAACGTCGAAGCGGGCGCCCAAACATCCGCGGCCCGTGTGATGCAAGCGGTCTGGGTCTTCCTGTTCGCCGCGCTGCTGCCGGGCTTGCTTGGCCTCGTCCCCGAGTCGGCGCTCGCCGCCATCTTGATCTACGTCGGCTTCCGCCTCTTCGTCCTCTCCGCGCCCCGCCAGATCCTCGAGTACGGCCGGGGAGTCTTCGCGATCTACATCGCCACCATCGTCGGCATCGTCGCGATCGATTTGCTCACCGGCATCATCCTTGGCCTCGCCCTCTCCATGGCCCGCCTCGTCTATGCCCTGGCGCACCTCGATATCGACCGCGTCGACTTGGAAGACAAGATCGAGCTTCACCTACACGGCGCCGCAACATTCATTGCACTTCCGCTTCTCGCGGGCGCCTTCGAAGACATCCCGCCGGGTAGCGAGCTGCATCTCTGCTTCGACGAGCTCGACTACGTCGATCACGCGTGCCTCGACTTCATCGCGGCCTTCCAAGCACGCCATCACGAAACCGGCGGCACTGTGATCATGGAATGGCCGTCTCTGATGGGCCGGTACACCAAAGGCGGCATCCGGGCCGCCGCACGCCGAAGCATCCCGCCGACCCCTGCTGGACTTCTCGACGACTGATCGAACCGCTAGAGCGGAAGGCCGCAGAGCGGATCGTCCGGCGCGCAGCCCGGCTTTTTCTTCTTCTTGGGACCGGCCTTCGGCTTCTTGCTCGCGCTGGCGGCGGCAGCGTTCCGCTTGGCCTCTTCCTTCTTTCGGAAGCGCTCTTCGAGCACTTGCTTCTCTCGTTCGGCTACTGCCGTGCGCTCTCGCTCCGCGGACGCTTGCGCGTTGGCTTCCGTCGTCTGCTTGAAGGCTCTGAGGTGCTCTTGCTTGGAGATCTCCGTGGCTGCCTCCTGGCGTTCGAGTGCCGGCTCGACCACCAAGACGTAAGCGCCGACCGCGCCCAATACGACCATCAAGATCCCGCCGAGCAAGATGCGCCGTGACCGAAGCTTGGCCTTCTCGACGGCCGTGATCGCCGCGAGCTCCTTTTCGTGCGCAAGCAAGCGCTGCTGTTCGGCTGCCCGTGCCTTGCCCTCTTCTTCGAGTTGGACTCGGAGCTCGGCCTCCTTGGCCGAACGCACGCGTCGCTCATCCTCTGAGCGCTGAGCACGTTCGTCGGCCAGACGGGCTTCCTCGGCGGCTTGCAAGCGAGCGGCTTCCTCTTCGCGTCGGCGCAAGGCCGCGCTCTCCTCTTGCCTGCGAGTCTCCTCGGCGGCCCGGAGTCGCTCTTGCTCTTCCTCAGCGACGCGCGCCGCCTGAATGTTGTGTAGCTCCAAGAGCTGATCCGCGAGCGAATCCTTGCTGCCTGCTTCCATTCCCGCTCCCCGCTTCCTCACTGATTCTGGCAAATCCGGAGGCCCAGTGCCCACGTCTTTTTGACTGACCATGCAATCAAAGACGCGCGGCCGAGAGAAAGGATCTAACGGGTGAGTTGGCCTACACTTCACTCACACTGCGGCACACAAAGCTGGCTGGCGCAGATCCAACCGCCCGTGCACCCGTTCGGGAGCGTCAGCGCATCGCAATCGCCGCTCTTCGTGCACGAATAACCCGACTGGCAGTCGACCAAGCAGCTCGTCGGGGTTTCGCCGTTCAACGTGTCGCAGGTTCCGTCCCCACAGCCGCCTCCTGGCTCATCGTCACAAACCGCTTCGCACGCGCCTGTCGCCAATTGGTCAGGCCTCGGCGGCGGGTTGCACTGCCAGTGGCCCTGGCAGGACGGCTGAGTACCGCCACCGGTCTTGTACCAGCGCTGCCCGACGCAATCGATCAGCTCCTCGCATGGCCCACCCAGACAGTCGACGAAGCACGAGTCTTCGTTTTCGCCGTTGAGACCCCAGCAGAGGTCGTCGCCGCAGTTTTCGTCATCACAGATCCGCTGGCAGGTTCCCTGCAGGCAATTCCAGCGTCCCTGGCAGATCGCCATCGGCGCCCACTGCTCGCTGAAGCAGTCGCTCGGGAAGAGCGTGCGGCAGCCGTCGACGCAGTCCCCAGGGCAACTGTCCTCGTTCTCTCCTGCTGCCGCGTCGCAGCTTCCGTTGCCACAGGAATCGTAGTCGCAGACCTCTACGCAGCTTTGCGACTGGCATTCCCATCGGCCTTCGCAGGGCGCGTCCCACGCGCCTGTCGCCACACAGTCCCCCGCGAACTCGCAAGCCGCGCCGCAGTCAGGTGGGCAGCTTTGCTCGGTTTCGCCGCCAGCGGTCGCACACAAACCGTCTCCGCAGCCCTCCGAGTCGCACACTTGCTCGCAGCTGCCCGCGTTGCAGGCGAAGCGTCCATTGCAATCCAGGGTCCACTCGCCGAGGCATTGCGCCACGGTCGCGCACTCATCGCAGACCGGAAAGCAAATCCCCATGTCGCACTCCCAGTGCCCTTCGTCTTTGCTGCATTCAGGATTGGTCCAAACCCCGCCGATATACCCTTCGCAATCGTCCGCAACGACGCACTGCTTGTCCGCTGGCACACTGCTGCAGTGAATCGAGCCCGCGGCAAGCACCGCAAGCGCCCCCGTTGATAGGAGTATCCATGAAAAGCGTTTCAACACGAGAACCTCCCGGGGCGCATCGCACCCGCTGTTCCCTCGAGTGCTGCAATGGCCGTGCCATTAGATGACCGGGTTTTCTGCATTTCTCGGCGCAGACACGCGCAAGTCTTGCGATTGAGAGCCATTCGGCGCTGACTCTGCGCCTCAGTCGCGTTATTCTCGCCGGCCCAGCGCCTGGAAAACGCGGACAAGCCCAATTTCAATCAACCTATTCGAGGAGGGAAGGCCCTCTCTTGATGCGAGGTATTCGATATGACTGAAGAGAACTACGGCCTAGGTACACGTGCGCTTCACGCCGGCCAGGAACCCGACCCAACGACGAATTCGCGCGCGGTGCCGATCTACGCGACGACGTCCTACGTCTTCAACGATACCGACCACGCTGCCGCCCTTTTCGGGTTGGCGGAGTTCGGGAACATCTACTCCCGCATCATGAACCCGACCGTCGACGTGCTCGAGAAGCGCCTTGCCGCGCTCGACGGTGGTGTGACCGGCCTCGGCTTCGCGTCGGGGCAGTCGGCGATCAACGCGGCGATCCTCACTCTTTGCCACTCCGGGCAAAACTTCGTCTCGGCGACGAGCCTCTATGGAGGCACCTGGACGCTCTTCAACAACACCTTTAAGAATCTCGGTGTCGAGGTGCGGTTCTTCGACCCCGCGCACCCGGAACAGATTCACGACCTCGTCGATGAGAACACCCGCCTCGTCTACATCGAGTCGATCGGAAACCCCAAGAACGACGTTCCAGACTTCAAAGCGATTTCTGAGGCCGCGCACAGCGCTCCGCACGGCGCGCTGCCGCTGATCTGCGACAACACGGTGATGACGCCGTGCCTCTTCCGTCCGTTCGAGCACGGGGTGGACATCAACGTGTACTCGACCACGAAGTTCATCGGAGGACATGGTACCCACGTTGGCGGCGCGATCGTCGACTCGGGCAAGTTCCAGTGGACGGACAATCGCGAGAAGTGGCCGGAGCTTTGTGGCCCATCGCCGAACTATCACGGCGCGGTGCTCGCCGATGCCCTCGCGCCCATGGGGAACATCTCGTACCTGGTGCAGGCCCGTACCCACTGGCTTCGCGACACTGGCGCAGCCATG
>JBLYYU010000170.1:0-6600 GCA_048550275.1 Polyangiales bacterium | reverse complement strand
CCTGCCGAAGCAGCTCCCGCCCCCTCCAAAGAGGTCAAACCAGCACCGGAACGGAAGAGCAGCTCCACATCGAAGCGTTCGAGCCGTCCAAAGGCGCGGCGAAATAGGGCTCCGGAGCCCGAAAAGGGGGCGAAGCCCCCTGCGAGGGAGGCTCCAGCTCCAGGGCCCCCGGCGCACGAACGCAGCCCGATCGACATCGATATCCAGAATCCATACAGAAATTAGGCCCGGCTTTTGACCAGCCGATCCGAGATCAGCTAGGATTTTGAAAGGCCCGGAGGGGAATCGGGCGGAGAATTCATGGCGGAGTGGGTATACGAGGCGCGCACCCGCGCGGGCGAAGTCCAAACGGGGATCATCGAGGCGGACACGAAGGAAGCCGTGCAATCGAGGTTGCGCGCGCGCCAGCTCAATCCAACCAAGATCAAAAAGAAGGGGCGGGAGATCAACCTCTCCTTCGGGTCCGGCGTTACCCCAGCCGAGCTCGTCATCTTCACTCGCCAGTTCGCCACCATGATCGACGCCGGTCTGCCGCTCGTTCAGTGTTTGGACATCCTATCGTCGCGGGGCGAGAACAAGGCGCTCAACGCGATTCTCAAAGACGTGAAGGACTACGTCGAGCAAGGCGGGACTTTCTCGGAAGGTTTGGCACGGCATCCCAAGTTGTTCGACGAGCTCTTCGTCAACCTCGTTCGCGCCGGTGAGATGGGCGGCATCCTCGACACGATCCTCGACCGGCTCGCCGGCTACATCGAGAAGCGCGTCAAGCTCGCGCGCCAAGTGCGCGGCGCGATGGTCTACCCCGTTGCTATTTTCTTCGTCGCCATGATCGTCGTCGTCGTCATGCTCGCTTGGGTCATTCCGAGCTTCAAGGGCATGTTTGCCGAGTTCGGAAGCGAAGACGGTCTGCCGGCATTGACTCAATTTGTCATCTCAGCTTCAGAAGGCTTCATTTCGAACATCCATTGGATCTTCTTGTCTGTGGCTGCCTTCGTGTTCGTCATAACCTGGATTTATCGCCAGCCGGCGGGCAAGCACTTCTTCCACCGGACCCTGCTCGTGATGCCGATCATGGGGCCGGTGATGAGGAAGATTGCGGTCGCCCGCTTCACGCGGACCCTGGGCACCCTGCTTTCGGCCGGTGTGCCCATCCTCGACTCGCTCGATGTCGTGAAGAAATCGGCGGGCAACGTGGTAGTCGAAGGCGCAATTCAGTCGACTTCCAACAAGATTCGCGAAGGCCGTACCATGGCCGAGCCCCTCATGGAGACCAACGTATTTCCTCCGATGGTGGTTCAGATGATCGGCGTTGGTGAGCAGACGGGCGCGCTCGACACCATGCTCAACAAGATCGCCGACTTCTACGAGGAAGAGGTTGATATCGCCGTCGCGGCCCTCACCTCACTGCTCGAACCTCTGATGATGGTGTTCATCGGCGGCATCGTGGGCGTGATCCTGATTTCGATGTATCTGCCGATTTTCTCGATCGCCGGCAAAGTCAACGCGGGGTGAGCCAGGCCCGAGAGCAAGGGATCGTCGACGGCGAGGAATCGAGCTCGCATCGACGGCTGCAGTGGGTCCTCGGCGGGCGCCTCGTCGTCGCAACCGTTCTTCTGGGTGCCACGATGTACCTGGCGCTCGATGCGATTCGGTACGGGCACTTCACGCCGACCTTTCTGCTGATCCTGATATCCGCCATCTATGCGTCATCGATTCTCTTTGGCGTTGGGCTGATTGGCGGAAGCCGTGAGACGGGGGTCGCGAGGGCGATCACAGTACTCGACGTCTTACTGATCACGGGCCTCGTCTATCTCACCGGGGGAGCGGGGAGCATCTTCTCGTTCCTCTACGGAGCACAGATCCTCACCGCTGCACTCACTCTCGGCACGGGCGCGGCCTACTACACCGCGGCAGCGAGCCTCGCCTGCTACTTCCTGCAGGCACTCTCGCTCAACCTGGGTTGGTTGCCGCCGCCTCCGGACCAGCCACTGAGCCAGTACCTCCTCAGCTCGCGAGACTTTCAGCTCGCGCTCGTGAGCAACATGGTCGGCATCACCGCGGTCGCATTGCTGGCCACGAATCTCGCCCGACGGGCGCAGGTCGCCGGTGCGCGCCTGCTTCAGGCCGAGCAGAGCGCGGCCCGACTAGCTAGGCTCAACGACGACATCGTTCGCTCGATCGCCTCCGGTCTGATCACGGCGGACGACGATGGCTTCATTCTCGGTGTGAACCGGGCGGCCAGGGACATCCTTCGGGACCGGAGCGGCGCACTCCTCGGGCAGCCGCTTACCACTGTGCTGCCTCTGTTTGGTAGCGAGCACGCGAAGGACCGCCCCAAGCGTGCGGACGCGGTCGGAAGACGCGCCGATGGTAGCGAGTTTCCGATGGGCTATTCGCTGAGCGCCCTGCTCGACGCCGACGGCAATCCGTCTGGCCTCCTGCTCGCCTTTCAAGACCTGACCGAAATCAAGGAGCTCCGCGACCAAGCGGATCGTGCCAAACGCCTCGCCGCGCTCGGACAACTGGCGGCGGGCCTCGCTCACGAAATTCGAAACCCGCTGAGCTCGATCTCGGGGTCCGTGGAAATGGTTCGTGACGGCAACGCGCTGAGCAGCGAGGACGCACGTCTTCTCGGGATTGTGATTTCGGAAGTCGAGAGGCTCAACTCCTTGGTCACCACCATGCTGCAAGTCGGACGGCCGAGTCAGATTCAAACCGAAGAGATCGACATCCGCTCGATCGCCAGCGAGGTAGTCGCCGTGGCCGGCGGTGAGACGACGGCGAGCAACGGACTGCGAATCGTCGAGATCGAACCGGAAGAACCCATCCCGGCTATCGTCGACCCAGACCGCATGCGGCAGGTTGTCTGGAACCTCGTGAAGAACGCGGTCCAGGTCTCGCCTCGTCACGGAACGGTGGAGGTTCGGACGGGCCGCGACGCCAAGGGCTGTGCGTTTCTAGAAGTCGTCGACGAGGGACCGGGCATCGACACCGCCCAGCAAGAGCAGCTCTTCGACATGTTCTACTCCGGGAGACGGCATGGCGTCGGCCTCGGGCTCGCACTGGTGAAGCAGATCGTCGAGCAGCACCAGGGCCGAATCGACATCATCGATCGCGACGGCGCAGGCACCTGCTTTCGAGTCACGCTCCCGACCGCAAAGGATTCGGTTAGACCGCGGCCAGCAGCTCCGACAGCCGAGCGCCAGGGTCCTTGGACCGCATGAGCCCCTCGCCGATCAGGACAGCGTCCGCGCGTCCTTGGGCGACCTCCCGAAAATCATCGACGGTCCGAACGCCGCTCATGAAGACGGCCAGACGGTCCGCCGGAATCTGAGAAACACATTCGCGCGCCGCAGCCATATCGACCTTGAAGCTACCCAGGTCGCGGGCATTGACGCCGATGATTGTAGAGCTCGCTGCGACGGCACGATCGACCTCGGCCGCGCTAGCCGCTTCGACCACGGGTTCCATCCCGAGCGCGCGGATGGCGTCGATGAGCGCTCGAAGCTCGCCATCGTCTAGCGCGCGAACCAGCAATAGGACGAGCGAGGCGCCAACATCGTACGCCAGGTCGACTTGGACGGAATCAAGAACGAAGCCCTTGTACAAGACAGGAACTTGGACCGCTTTCGCCACTCGCCTCACCAGAAGCGGGGACCCGCCGAAGCCGGGACCGTCCGCCAGAACGCTGACCGCAGACGCACCGGCGCGCGCGTAGCCCTCGGCCAACCGGACACCCTCCCCGGGACTCCAGGGGCGAATTTCGCCGGCACTCGGGCTTCTGAACTTCACCTCGGCAAGCACCGACGGGGGCTTGCCCGAAGTACGTCTCAGCGCACGGATGCCGGACTCGGCACGCTCCGGCTGGGGAGCTCTCTCGGTCGGGCGCATCGCCGCAACATGTCGTCGGCGCCTTTCGTTCTCGAGGCGCTTGCGCGCGAGAATCGTGGATAGGAAATCGGTCATGTGCCCCGAGTAAAGGCCGCCCAGCGTTCGAGCTTCTCTTTGGCGTCGCCCCGATCGATCGCAGCGGCCGCTCGCTCTGCCGCGGCAAGGGGGTCGGAGGCCAGCCCGGCGACTTGCAGCGCAGCGGCCGCGTTGAGTACGACTGCGGAGCGCGCCGCGCCTTGCTCTCCCTCGAGAACGGACCGGATAATCGTCGCATTGAGCGAAGCGTCTCCACCGCCCAACGCTTCGAGCGGGACCTCCACAAGGCCAAAATCGGACGGGCTGACCTCGAAGGACGTCACCTCCCCAGCATCGAGCTGTGCGACCCGAGTCGGTCCGGCAGGTGAGACCTCGTCGAGACCGCCCTCGCCGTGCACCACCCAGGCGGCCGTCAGCCCCAAGGCCCCGAGAGCCTGGGCCAGTTGTTCCAGCCGGGTCGGGTCATAGACGCCCACGACCTGGTGAGTCGCCGAAGCCGGGTTCGAGAGCGGACCGAGCAGGTTGAAGAGCGTCCGAACACCGAGCTCTCGACGGACCGGGGCGGCGTGTTTCATCGCGGCGTGGTGACTCGGCGCGAACATGAAGCCGATCCCTACCTCCTCGATGGATTTCGCAACGCGGTCGGGCGGGAGGTCGATACGAACGCCGAGTGCCTCGAGCACATCGGCGCTGCCGGCCTTCGAAGACACGGCGCGGTTTCCGTGTTTCGCGACGGCTACTCCACACGACGCTGCGACGATCGCTGCGGCGGTCGAGATGTTGAAGGTGTGCAGGCCGTCGCCGCCTGTCCCGCACGTGTCGAGCAGCGGGCCGTCGACCTTGGGTCGAATCGCTTCGCAGTGTTTGCGGAGTGCCCGGGCGGCGGCGGCGATTTCGCTTGCCGACTCGCCCTTCATCCGAAGTCCCACCACGAACGCGGCGATCTGAGCGGGAGATGCCTCACCACCGAGGATCGCGTCCATCGCAGCTTCGACCTCGGCATCGGACAAGTCGGACCCTGCGACGATGGCTTTGACGGCGTCCGAGATCACGACGGTACACCCGCCGGGAGCGACGCCAACCAGTTGCGAATCAGCTCGTGACCGTGCTCGGTCAGGAAAGACTCCGGATGGAACTGCACGCCTTCGATGGGAAGGCTACGATGGCGGATGCCCATCACCTCGTCCTGATCGGTCCACGCGGTCACCGTGAGCTCCTCAGGAATGGTGTCACGCTCGACGATCAGCGAGTGATAGCGCGTTGCCACCAGCGGGCTTGGAAGGTTTCGGAAGACGCCGGCACCCTCGTGGAGAATCTCCGAGGTACGCCCATGCATGAGACGCGGAGCCCGAACCACGGACGCCCCAAAATGCTGCGCGATGCTCTGATGTCCGAGGCAAACGCCGAAAATCGGTGTATCCGAGGCAAGCTCGGCGATGAGCTCGAGGCTGACGCCGGCTTCGTCGGGTCTACCCGGGCCGGGGCTGATGAGCACGCCGCTGGGCTTTCGTTTGCGGACCTCTTCCGGTGTCACGGCATCGTTGCGTTCGACGACGACCTCGGCCCCGAGCTCGCTTAGATATTGAACGAGGTTGTAAGTAAAGGAGTCGTAGTTGTCGATTACTAGAATCATCGGCTTCGATCGCTAGCGGCTTGCGTCCAAGGCGTCAACCGGTGCCTGCCGGCGTCGGTTCGTAGCCGCGCTCTCGGAAGAACTTCTCGAGCCTCAGGTTGATCATCTCCGGATACTCGAGCGCAGCGTAGTGCGTGGCCCCCGGAATCAGCATGACCTCTGCACCGGGGGTGCGCCGCGCCATGCGCTCGGCCGCCGAGCTTGGCGTGAACACATCACGGGTTCCCGCAATGATGAGAGTCGGAACATCGATGAGCGGAAGGAGGTCCCAGCCTTCGTGCTCTCCCATCCGCTCCAGAAGACGAACGAAGCGCTCCGTGTCCAAGCCGCCGAGCTTCGCTACGAGCTCCCCCGTCAACTGCTCGTCCAGGGTCCCGGCGGCCAGACCGACCCGCTTCACCCAATCACCGGGTCGCGGTATGCGCGTCGCCTGCCGGACCAGCCCCTGAATCGTTCGTGGCATGGAACGGAACCCTCGAAGGAAGGGTGGCAACAAACGCCCCACAAGGCTCGAGTTGAAGACGAAATCCCAAGGCCGTCCGGCGACGCCGTTGACCAAGGCCAGCGAGGCCACGCGCTCCGGAGCGAGCCGAAACGTCTCTAACGCGACCTGGACCCCCATCGACCAGCCGACGAGCGCCGCCCTGTCCACCCCCTCTTCTCGGAGCAAATGGAGGGCGTCCCTGGCATGATCGACTATCGAGACCGCTTCAGGGTCACCAGGCGGGGACGATGCGTAGAGACCTCGATAGTCCCAGGACAAGAGGCGGTAGCGGTCGCGGAAGTAGTGGATTTGATGGCTCCAGGCCTCCCAGCCCCCTCCGAGGCCGTTGCAGAGCAAGATCGTCCGCCCCTGCCCGAATGCCCGATAGGCGATTTCGGTCCCGTCAAAAGACACAAAGCGGCGTTCTTCGGCAGGTGGTGGCATCATGGGCAGGGGCGAAGCGTATCAGGGGCCGGTTCTTGGCGCTCGCCTTGACAAGATCGCCCTTCCACGGATAAATTTGAAGAAGCTGAAATGTCAGACGAACTCCAAAAAT
>JBLYYU010000169.1:0-6045 GCA_048550275.1 Polyangiales bacterium | reverse complement strand
GGGTCAAAGGGATTCGCAAAATCACGGGCTGCACCCTGAACGACGTGGTGCTGGCGATCTGCGCGGGCGCGCTCCGGCGCTACCTCGACGAAAAGGGAGAGCTCCCGCACCAGCCGCTGATCGCGATGGTTCCGGTTTCGACGCGTGGCAACGACGAGCACGGGAAGATGGGGAACAAGGTCTCGGCGATGTTCCTCGACATCGCGACGAATGTGGCCGACCCCGTCGAGCGCCTCAAAGTCATTCAGAAGCACACGCAGGGTGGCAAGGCCTTCGAGAAAGCCGGGGCGACGCGGGCCTTCGTCGACCTCTGGGACTTCATCCCGTTCGGCTTGGCGAACCGGGTCATTCGGCTCTACTCGCGCTTTCGCGTCTCCGAGATGCACAACCCGGTGTTCAACTGCGTGATCACCAACGTTCCCGGTCCCCAGATCGACATGTACATGGCGGGGCACAAGCTGCTCGCGTCCATGGGCATGGCGCCGCTCGTCGATGGGATGGGGCTTCTGATCACGGTGCTGAGCTACAACGGCGTGCTCTCGATCAGCCCGACTTCGTCGCCGGCGGTCATGCCTGACCTCGATCTGTTCACTCGGTACCTTCGTGAATCTGCGAACGAGCTCGAGGCGGCCGTGCTGCCGCATCGTCTGCCCGAAGACGAGGCCGGCGACGCGAACGCCGCGGCCGTCGCCGAAATGACGGCTGCCTTCGTGGCTCAGATGCGCTCGACTCTCGAGCAAGCCACGGGTGGTGATTCGCTCGGCGAAGGGAAGTTCCAACTTCGGATCACGGGCACTGGCGAACAGACTTGGATGATCGACATGGAGGACCGGAGCGTCACCGAGGGAAATGGGCGGCCGGCGGACGCCACCCTCACGATTCGCGATGCACACCTCGCCGAGATCCTGCGCGGAAACCTGGACCCGCAAATCGCGTTCGTTCAGGGAAAGCTCCGTGTGGACGGCGACATCAACAAAGCGATTGAGTTCGGCAGCTTCTTGCCGAAGGTGATCGCCTAGCCGACGGTCAGCGAAGCGCGCTGATGCGTCGCGGCTGGGTGTTGCCTGGCAGCTTCGCGCGGAGCTCGGGGAGCTGCTCGTCGGCGAGCCACTGGTAGACGCCGTAGGTCTGAAGGACGCGACGCGTGTAACGGCGAGTTTCGTCGTACGGGATTTCCTCGATGAAGATATCGAGGGGGCGTGCGGCGTCCTCCTCGAGCCAGCGACGAACCGCGCCTTCGCCGGCGTTGTATGCCGAAGGCACGAGCGCCGGATTCTCGTTCAAGCGTTCCCAGAGCCAAGCCATGTACCGGACGCCGATCTTGAGGTTGACCTCGGGCTTCTTGAGGGTGCGAGGGGTGGCCTTCACGCCGGCTTCTTCTGCGAATCGCTTGGCGGTCGGCATGATGAGCTGCACGAGGCCGTACGCCTTGGCCCAGGACACCGCTTCCGGATCGAAGGAGCTCTCCTCGCGGGCGATCGCGCGTACGAACGCCGGCGGAACTCCCTGGTCCTCGGCGATGTCTTCGATGAGCGGAGAGAAGGCCTGCGGATAGGTCGCTTCCCAGATCAGCTTGCCTTCGCCCTTGGGCAGCAGGCCTTCGAAGTCTTCGAAGTGCGCGCGGATGACGCGGCTGAGCTTGGTCTGCGCACCTGCGTGTTGCAGAAGAACCGCGCCGACGACTGCCATCTCGGGATCGACGTCGTTGCCGAGCATCCTGAGGCTCGACATCTCGGAGGATGCGTAGGTGACCTCGTTTACCGCCAGGAGCTCGATCATGCGATCGAAGGCCGGCTCGTCGAACTCGTCGCGCCAAGCGAAGACCATGCGGCTCGGCTCGCCACCGCTGCGCATTTCGGTGATGACCGCCTTGGCGCGCTCCGGGATGATTTCACCGAGGCGCCAGAGCGCTTGCTGTGCGTAGTAACGAAGCGGCCATCGCTCGACGATCTCTTCGTAGGCGTTCACGGCGTCGATGCGACGGCCCAGCAAGTGGAGGGAGCGCGCGCGCCAGTAGTTGGCTCGGCCCGTGATGCCTTCTTCGCGCTCGTCGCCGCCCCGTTCGACGAGCTCGTCGAAGCGATCGTAGGCGGCCTGGTACTCGCCGTCCCGGAGCTGGACCCAGCCGAGCTTGAAGAGGGCCCGGGGCCACATGTCGCCGTCCGGGTAGAGCCTCGGGAGCGATGCCAGGCGCGCCAGGGCGGCCTTTGGCCTGCCATTTTCGAGCTCGGCGAGGGCGGCGCGGTAGCTCGCGTCGTCGGCGAGACTGTGTGCGGGCGACTCGGCTTCGAGCTTTGCGTACTGGCGAATCGACTCGTCCCATTGACCGATTCGGCCGTAGGCGCGGGCGGCGTAGTAACGCGCCCAGGTGCGCTCGTTGCGATCGACTCGGGCGCACTTGTCGGCGACCTCGCGCATGACGGGGGCGCCGCGCGTGCGCTCTCGGTCTTGCAGGAGCGCGCGGCCTTGCTTGTAGCGCGCCTTGCACCAGACCGTGCTGCCGGTCTTCAGGTGTTTGAGGAGCTTGCCGAAGAGGCGCTCGGCTTCGCGGTAGCGCTTGGCGTCGTAGAGGGCGTCGGCCTTGTCGAGGCTCTGCTGCATCCGCGGTCGGACTTTTTGCGCAGGGGGCTTTGCGGCAGGCTTCGGAGTGGCGTCGGCCGCGGCGACCGGTGAACCCTCCAAGCGGATCTCGAGGTGCGTGCCGGCCTGGGCCTTGGCGCCGGTACGCGTCTCAATCGTGCGCGCCCGGCTCGAGCCTGCCCAGTTGTCCGTCAACGAAGACGCGAGCTGTGCGGCGGTGACCGGATCCTTGCGCTCGAGGAGCGAGGCGCGCTTGAGCGTGGCCCATCGTGCGAGCGGGTGATCGAACGTGCCGAGAGTGTCGAGATGGGCCAGGGCGATCTGGTTGTAGCCCTCGGCGAGCGCGGCCTTGGCGGCGAGCCAGTGGAGACGGCCCTTGTCCGTAGCGTCGGCGCTCGGCAGGGCGGCTTCAGCGAGCTCGCGCGCCCGGTCGGGGTTCTCCTTGTCGAGCTGCTTGCGGACCTGCATCACGGTCGACTTGTCGGGGAGCTCGACGATGACCGGATCGAGGACCTTTGGAGGCGGTGCAGGCGCCGTGGCGACGGCCGGTTCGGGCTCCGCGGCAGGAGGCCAAACTTCACGGCGGACGTTTGCCTGCTGGTGACAAGCCACCAGCAACCCCATGCTCATCGCGAAGGGCAAAATCCGCTTCATCTAGCGAAGGCTAGTGAGTTGACCATGCCGGGGCAAGTTACCCGGATCGCCGTGTGCCGCGCCGCGTGATAAGCACCTCGGGCGTGAGTTACAGCTTTCAGATTGGCGTCCGGTATCTTCGCTCGAAGAAGCGCGCCACCGTTTCGATGATCACACTGATATCGATCATCGGCGTGGCGCTCGGAGTGGCCGCCCTGCTCGCCGTGCTTTCGATCACGACCGGTTTCGAAAAGGCCTTCCGCGACAAGGTGTTGGGGGTGAACGCCCACGTTCTGGTCTTGAAGTACGGCCGGGAGTTTCGGGACTACCGAGACGTGCTCGCCACCGTCGGCGAGATGCCCGAAGTCTCAGGGATCGCGCCGTTTTCGATCAACGAGATGATGCTGACCAATGGCGAACGCCGCGGAGTGGTGCTGGTCAAGGGCGTCACGCCGGCGGGTGTGCACACGGTTCTCGACCTGCCGCATCAGATGGTGGCGGGCGACCTCAAGGGGCTTCGTCGGCACGGATCGTCACCGACCCTGGCCGCGGAGCCCAAGGCCGATGACGACTGGCAATGGCTTCGGGACATCCGCGACGGGAAGACCGGGGTCGGCTCCAAGGACGCGGAGAACGAGGACGAGACACAGGACGACGAGCCGGTCGCGCAGCGAAAGACGTTCTGGGAAGAAGAGAAAGAGCGCCGCGAAGCTCAGCGTGAGGCCGAGCGGCGTTCGCGGAGGCCGCGGATCGGCGCAGTTGCGAAGCCCTCGGAGATCGAGGCGATGCTCGGCGGCTTCGCGGATTCGGCGTTCGAGCTCCCGGATGACCCGGATTGGGAGGCCGGACTCTCCCAGGGCGAGGCGCAGGAGCCGGTCGATACCTTGCCGGGGATCGTCGTTGGCAAGACGCTCGCTGAAGACCTGGCGCTCGAGGTTGGGGATCGCGTGCGCTTGATTTCGCCCTTGGCCGCGCTCGGCTTGGCGCTTACGGAGCCGCGGGGCTCTACGACCCGGTCGCGGGAGTTCCGGGTGATCGGCGTGTTTCAGGCGGGGTTTCAGGAGTACGACTCCGGGCTGGTCTACACCGACCTCTTCGAGGCACAGCGGCTTTTCGACGAGGGCGACAACGTCACGGGCGTGGAGCTCCGCGTGCACGACCTCGACACCTCGTTCGAGCTGGCCCGCCGGATCGAGCAGAACCTCGGCGGGGCGTTTCACTCGCTCGATTGGTCGGAGCTCAACCGGAACCTGTTCACGGCGCTCGAGGTTCAGAAGATCGCGCTGACGCTCGTGATCGCCACCATCATTTTCGTGGCGGCGTTCAACGTGATCGCGACCCTGATCATGATCGTGCTCGAGAAGAAGCGCGAGATCGCGATCTTGAAAGCGATGGGAGCGACCGACGGGACCGTGCTCGGAATCTTCATGCTGCAGGGCATCGTCGTTGGCGTGATAGGGACTCTGGCAGGCGTGATCGTAGGCGGCGGGCTCGTCGCGTACCTCGACAAGATCCAATTCCCGTTGGACCCCAAGGTCTACCTAATCGACCATCTTCCCGTCGTGCTGAATCCGACGGTGTTCCTGGTCACCATTGGGATTGCGCTCTTGATCTGCACGCTCTCGACGATCGCCCCGTCTTGGTGGGCCGCGAGGATGCTGCCGGTCGACGGGCTCCGGTACGAATAGAAAAGCGTCGGTGTCGGCGGGTTGAAGTGGTAGGCTCCGCAGCGATGAAATCGACGAGAGATCTGCTGGTTCTGGTTTGCGGACTTTGCCTGCTCGGGCTTGGCTGTGGGAGCGACGACGGCTCGCCGGCTTCTTCGAAGGGGCCGAGCCTCGGTTGCCAGGACGGGTCGCTCGACGCGAGCACGACGCACTTCGAGCTGGAGCACGATGGGGTGACCCGAAGCTACGAGCTCCACCTTCCGCCGGGGTACGACGGCACGACCGCGCTGCCGCTCGTCCTCAATTTTCACGGCTTCACCTCGAACGGACTCGGGCAGCAGTCGTCGACGAACATGGACCTGACCGCCGACCGAGAGGGGTTCATCGTTGCGTACCCGAACGGGCTCGACGTCTCGTGGAACGCGGGCCTCTGCTGTGGGCGCTCCGCCACGGATGACGTGGATGACGTCGGGTTCACTCGAGCCATGATCGACGATATCGGTGCGCGCGGCTGTATCGACGAGTCGCGGGTGTACGCGACTGGGATGTCGAACGGTGGGTTCTTCTCGCACCGCTTGGCGTGCGAAGCCGCGGACGTGATCGCGGCGGTCGCCCCTGTGGCGGGAGTTCTCGGAATCGAAGAGGAGGCCTGCGCGCCCTCGCGGCCGATCCCGATCATTCATCTGCATGGCACCGGCGACACGCTGGTCCCGTACGAAGGTGGCGGGCTCGCCAATTCGCTGAGCGTCGAAGACTCGACCGAGGGTTGGCTCGATCGAAACGGTTGCACCGGCGAGCGCGACGTTTCGTACGAGGAGGGCGATGCGACCTGCGTGACCTACGCGAAGTGCCAAGGCGACGCGAGCGTCACCGTCTGCACCATCGAGGGCGGCGGCCACTGTTGGCCCGGGCAGCCTTGCCGTGAGCTCGGCGACCTAGGCGCGAGCACCACCGACATCGACGCGAATGAGGCCATGTGGCGCCTGTTTTCGACCGTCGAGCTGCGCTAGCTCGGCCTCGACGGGCCCGGCGCGAACAGCCTGCTGGGCGCTTGACGCCTGCCGCCTGCCGCGCTACCAAAGGCGTCCTTTTGCGGGAATAACTCAGCGGTAGAGTGCAACCTTGCCAAGGTTGAAGTCGTGAGTTCGAATCTCATTTCCCGCTC
>JBLYYU010000168.1:0-5399 GCA_048550275.1 Polyangiales bacterium | reverse complement strand
GCGCCAAGAATTACGTATGGAACACGCTTCCTAGCGGCCACACATTAATTGTGCGTGGAGGTTTTGAAATGGGGGCCACACGCGTAGGAGGGAAGGAGGCAAGTCATGCTCTGGATCTATCAAGGATATGGCGTGAGTGACATCCTGCTCCAAGAGGTGGGAACCAAGTGGACGGTGGACCCCGTGCTGTTCTGCTATGGGATCTACGTACTCGTGGCGTTCCTCGTCTGCACCGTTGCGTACCTCGTTCTCGCCTGGCACGGGCGGCGCACGGAACGCCTTAGTTACAGCCGACCATACCAGCGCCGCGTCTCCTCTTTGTTCCAGAAGATCAGAAGCGGAACGCACACGGGCAAGAAGCACACGCTGGTCAAGCCGAGGCAGATGAGCCCAAGGTTGTAAACCCAGACCCAGCTCCTACGGCCCAAAACGAGGGAAGCGAGGGACGCGAGTGCCTCGTCCTTCATACCGCCGCAACCATACCTCAATTGTCGGAGCCAAGCATCGCTCCCGCACGTTCTCAGCTGAGGTCGTAGCGCTTCACGCGCACGGAGTCCGCAAGCCCGAAGTCGGTCCGCCTTCCGACGGTTGAAGAAGTAGAGCGCGACGAAGTTTGCCGCCCAACCGAGGATCAGGCTCGTGCGGCTGACGTCCGTGGCCCACCTTCATCCACGACACAACCTCATTGACTCGAACCTGGGCCCGGCTCTGACCGTCTTCGAATGGAGCACGTTGGCCGCAGCGTGCCCCGCAGTTCGGCGGGAAGGCCGGTGGAAGTTGCGACCGACCGAGGGCGTGCCAGGCAACGTCGATCTAGGGGTGGACGGTACCATCTTCTTCACGGTCGGTGGCGGCTACTACGCGGATGGACACACCTGGCAACGCAACTACCTCTAAGAGCAAAAGTCCGCGAAGTCGTCGACGCCGGCACCCTCCACCTCCACCTCCACCTCGACCTAGGCTTCGAAGTCATCCAAACGCACTTCGCGGGCTCCGCGCGTTCAGCACGCCAATTTCGTAGAACAAGATGTGATGTCGCCTGGTGCAGGAAGTCTTGCAACCTGCGCGAACACAGTCTTCGCATTGAAACCGCAGCGGTCGCCGGGGCGACTGCCCATCACCCTCAGTCGGACGTCAGTCGGGCCCGGCGATTTTCTCTGGAGACCACACGACCACGTCGATTCGCCGAGAGAAATGCAAGAGCGTTGGCGGACCCTCGACACTCAAACCATGGGGGGTGAGCAGGTCGTTTCGTTCAATCTCGGCCCGGGCTTCCTGAAGAGGCCAGGGGAGGTGGTGGACCTCCGCACGAAAGAGATCTCCCCTGGGCGACTCTGCGTAGAGGCAATAGCGCTCGGTGAGCCAGTGTTCGAGGGTGCCTGCTCGGGCTTCGTAAGGCGATGACGTCGGCAGGTACTCGGCTTGAAATTCGATTTCATCCTCGGCTCGCATGGACCGATAGTCGAAGCGGTCGGCTTCTTCTGAAATGGAAATTGCGGCGCGCACATAGGGCAGGTGAAAAAAACGCCGGGCCGCCCAGACCGCTAACGGATTCGTCGCATCGAGGCTCAGGAACCAAACGCCCGGCCTTCCGTCCCGTTCGACGTAGAGTCGAAGATTGATCTCCGGGAAGGCTGAGATCCAGGGGAGATCGGGCAGGGGGCGGCGCATGACCCCTGCCATTCGGAAGGGCACGATGCCGATCCACGAGGTTCCGTCGAATTCCTGGATCTCGAGACTCTCTGGAACGAGGGGCCGGAGGCGGGTCGCGTCGATCGGCCAATGAGCGAAGAGCAAATCGCGCCACGATTGACGCCAGGACCACGGTCTCGTCGGAAGGGGCCAGGGGCGATGGTCAACGCGGACGAGAGCAGGATGCATAGGTGGAGGCTACCGGATCTTGCGGCGTGCTTCGACGCGGGGGCGCAGGTATTGACCACAAACGCCCTTCGAGGTTCGCGTCCCACGCGACACAACGATTAGTTCTGCGCAATTGGGCTCTCAGAATGGTCGCAAGGGGCTAAGACGCCGAGCGCATCACCGAGCTCGCTCCGAGCCTCGTTACGCGTCCGCGGCCGCTCGCCGTGCAGCGCTGCAAAGCGAAGCCACCGAGGAACCGCCGAACACCATCTGAATGCCAGCCAGTGTGCCGACAGCCCAGACCCCGGAAACCGGGAACTGGCGCCAAATCATGATTCCGAGCGCGAGCGAAACGACGCCGCTGAATAGTGACCAGCCCCATCCCTTGATCGGGCGGAGCCGAAACGCCCAGATGATCTGAAAGAAGCCGTCGACCGCGAAGTAGACGGCGAGGACGAGCGTCAGCGTTGCAAGCGCCATCCCCGGGCGCGAAACCATGTAACCGCCAATGAAGATGGAGAGCAGACCCAACAAGAAGACGAGCAAGCCATGGCCGAATGACCCCATTTTGAAGGCGAGGAAGAGCCGCGAAACGCCCGAGGCGACGATGAGCACTCCCACCGCAATCGCGATGGAAATGCCAGCGACGAGTGGCGAGAGCAGCGCCAAGATGCCCGCGACGACGACCAGAATACCCACCGCCATCCCCACGCCGGAATGCCGCTTGATAGTGCCCAGCATCTCTTGATCGATTTCTTGAATTTCGTTCGTCATCGCTTGCCTCCAGGCCGGCCATTGGAGCGCAACACCTACCAAGGCGCAAGCGCCGACGCGCGCCATGCTTAACACGCCTCTCCTTGACACGAGCCGACGCGGATCTACGACTCCTTTCATGGGGGCTACCATCGACTCGGACCTCGTTTGGAAGGAAATCGAAAAGCGCTCGTTCGCGGTGCTTTCCTACGTGAATCCCAAAGGCCAGGCCCGCTCTTCAGGTATCGTCTATGTCGCGATAGACCGGGTTCTGTACGTCCGGGTGGCGACGGATTCGTGGAAGGCGAAGCACATCCAGCGGAACCCCCACGTCGCGCTCAATGTGACGATTGCAAAGCGCGTTCCGTTCATGCCCTGGATCAAGATCCCCGACGCGACGATCGCCTTCAGCGGCACCGCGCGTGTGATTCCAATGAGCGATCTCGATCCGAAGCTCCTCGCTACCCTCACGGGACGGCTGATCGAGCAGCACGGGACCACCGCCACAAACTGCATGATCGAGATTCGTCCAGCCGGTCACTTCGCAACGTACGGCGTCGGTG
Source organism: Polyangiales bacterium (assembly GCA_048550275.1). Taxonomy (GTDB): domain Bacteria; phylum Myxococcota_A; class Polyangia; order Polyangiales; family Houyiibacteriaceae; genus SG8-38. Next base: position 2,223 of record JBLYYU010000168.1, on the reverse strand, counting down.
TGCCTCTCCTGGACATGCGCGACCCGCAAAAGGCTCGCGGCCGCGCGCCTGTCGGCTGATCGCCCGCACCGACAGTCGAGAGCCTACGAGATCCCGCCGCTGAGCGGGTCGCCCCTAGTCACAACGCAGCTCGCGTCGTACTTTCGCAGCGAGAATTATGCGCAAGGTTGTTTTCCGAAAGTTTGGTCCGCCTGAAGTCCTCAGTGTCATCGACTGCGACGCGCCCACACCAAAGTCCAACCAGGTCAGGATTCGCATCCACGCCACAACCGTGACGGCGGCAGAATCGGCGATGCGCCGCGGCGAGCCATTGTGGGGGCGGCCCATGATCGGGTTCACGAAGCCGCGTAAGAGGTATCAGACCCTTGGCACCGAGTTGGCCGGCGTTGTCGACGCGGTCGGCCGCGAGGTGAATCGATTCCGCGAGGGCGACGAAGTCTTCGGTTTCGCTGGCTTGAACATCGGCGCGAACGCTGACTATCTCTGTCTGCCTGAGGTCGCATCACTGTCCCTCAAGCCGAGCAACGAGTCCTTCGGACAAGCGGCGGCCGCAGTTGATGGGGCGACGACGGCGCTCCACTTCTTGCGCGACAGAGCGAACCTTCGGGCCGGCCAACGTGTGTTGATCATCGGCGCGGCGGGCAGCATCGGAACTTACGCGGTGCAGCTGGCCAAGCGTTTCGGCGCCGAGGTCACCGGCGTCTGCGGTACTTCGAACGTCACCCTCGTCCGCTCTCTCGGCGCAGACGAGGTCATCGACTACCGCAACGAGGACTTCCGCGAAGCCAGTGAGCGCTGGGACGTCATCTTCGACACGGTGGGCGCCAGCTCATTCGCTGAGAGCAAGGCAGTGCTGGTGGAGCGAGGGATCTACCTTCCAACGGTGATCTCAGTCGGCAGCGTCTTCCACGGGCTCTGGACACCACTCGCACGTGGCAAGCGACTCATGGGCGGCATGTCGATGAACAAGAACGAAACCCTCCCGTTCGTGACCGAGCTCATCAAGGACGACGCGCTCCAGATCGTCGTCGACCGCCGCTTTCCCTTGGAGCGCATCCAAGAAGCCCACCGGCTCGTCGACACCGGGCACAAGAAAGGGAACGTCATCATCGACGTCAGCTGACCCATAGGTTGGCGTTCCGCCATAGTCCGGCGCAGTCCGCCACGTTGACGTTCTCGGAGCCCAATCTCCCCAAGTACGATAGCCCCGACCCCCGGGATCGGACTTTCCTGTCCTATTTCATCCAAGAGTAGAGGGCGCTAGACCCGCGTCCGGGGACGATCGCGCGGTCAGCTGATGTATCCTCGCGAGCCTATGGAAACTACACCATTGACCTGGGCTGTTGCGATCGCGGGTTTGGCACTGATCGGTTTGCTCGGAGGGTTGCAGCTCGTTGCCGCCCTCCGGCCCCGGGGCACCTGGACCATCCAAAACGTCTATGGTGGTAGCCCCGACGCGACCGACCCAACCGCGTACTTCGCATTCAACCAGGGGTACGCTTGGGCCGATCCGTTCTTTTGGGCGCCGCTACAAATCCTCGGCAGCATCGGCATGATGTTCGGCGAGCGTTGGGGGTTTCTCCTGGCGCTGATGGCATCGGTCCCGTTCTGGTACAGCGCGATTCCAATCTTCATTTGGGACCGCGACCTCGGTTTTCGTCAGAACACCGTCTTCTACTGGGTCGTCGTATGGGGCATGTTCCCCGTATTCGGCGTCGTCGAAGGCGTCTACTGTTTCGCGCGCCTCCTCGAATAGCTCCCTTGGCCCATTGGCCTCATGCAGAGAACCGAATTGCGCGGCACTAGATTGTTATGTCGCGTCGCTTGCGAACCTGAAAACGCGTTTGTAGTTACGATGCTCTGGGCTAGTTCAGCGAGCGCCGTCGCACGTAGTGGCCGTTTTCGTAAGCGTCGAAGAAGTCAGCCAGACGTGGATGCACGATCGGCGTCCCCTCGGTGTCCTCTTCGAGGTTCCGCTCCGCCACGTAGGTTTCGTGCAGGGCGCCCCCCACCAAGACCCGGTACCAGGGAGCGTCTTTCGGCGGTCTGCTCTTGGCCACTTGGTCGTACCACTGTTCGCTAAGCGAGAAGGCGAGTTCGATATCCACCACGACTCCGCGATAGCCGAACAGCGCGTGGTGAACCACTTGACCGATCGTGAATTTGGGTCTGTTCGTCAACGACCGGATAGTAGCTCGAAACGGGCGGTCCGGCTGTACGTCG
>JBLYYU010000167.1:0-9085 GCA_048550275.1 Polyangiales bacterium | reverse complement strand
GGTGATCGCGCGTCCCGTGTGACCGACCCAGCTCCCCTCGCGAACGGACGTCGCGAAGACGCGCATCTGTTCGAGGACGCGACGGACCTCGGGCATCGCATCTGCACCATCAACCAGGACTGCACGCTCTCCCCGGTTCCGAAGGGCAGTGTGAAGAACCGCCCTGCCCTCGGTCTCGTTGATCGCGTCGCCGGAGAACATGCGGCTGATCCAATCGCGAACGCCGCAGTCCTCGCAGAGTTGGACGAGCAGGCTGAGCGTCTCCTCGGTGACCCGGTTCTTCGAGTAGTCGAAGAGGAGATCACCGAGTGTGAGCGAAAAGCGCGTCGCCCGGTCGGGCTCCTCCTCGAAGAGGTCCCACATCCGGAGGTCCGCTATCTCGGCGTAGTGCGCCCGTAGCGCCTTCCACGAAGCCGTTTCAGTTGGATTGGTCATCGGGCGGAACTTAGCGTCACCGAGCCCAAAGAAAAACCCCGCAAGGCCTGAGGCCCGCGGGGCATTCCGTTTCCCTACCTGGGGGGATTAGACGAGCAGCGGCGCCAGAACCAGCGACACGACGCTCATCAGCTTCACGAGGATGTTGAGCGACGGGCCCGCGGTGTCCTTGAAGGGGTCACCGACCGTGTCGCCAACGACCGAGGCGTTGTGGGCCTCGCTGCCCTTCGGGTGGACCGTGCCGTCCGTCATCTTGTAGCCGCCGCCCTCGAAGGACTTCTTGGCATTGTCCCAAGCGCCGCCGGCGTTGGACATGAAGAGCGCCATGAGCACGCCAGTGACGGTGACACCGGCGAGCATGCCGCCCAGCGCCTCGGCGCCCATGAGGAAGCCGACCACGACCGGGCTAAGAATGGCGAGCGCGCCGGGCGCTACCATGCGCTTGAGCGAGGCCTCGGTGGAGATCTTAACGCAGCGTGCCGTGTCCGGCTTGGCCTTGCCCTCGAGGAGTCCGGGGATCTCACGGAACTGGCGACGGACCTCTTCAATCATGTCCATGGCCGCGACACCGACCGCCTTCATCGCCATCGACGAGAAGAGGAAGGGAAGCATGCCGCCGAGGAAGAGGCCGGCCATGACGAGCGGCTTCGAAATATTGATCCCTGTGATGCCGGCGGTTTGCGCGAAGGCTGCGAAGAGCGCGAGGGCCGTCATGGCCGCCGAGCCGATCGCGAAGCCCTTGCCGATTGCCGCGGTGGTGTTGCCCACTGCGTCGAGCTTGTCGGTGCGCTCACGAACCTGAGGCTCCTGGTGGCTCATCTCGGCGATGCCGCCGGCGTTGTCGGCGATGGGGCCGTACGCGTCGACGGCGAGCTGGATGCCCGTGGTGGAGAGCATGCCGAGCGCCGCGATGGCAACGCCGTAGAGGCCTGCGACCTCGGCGGCGATGACCACGCCTGCCGCGATGACGAGAATCGGCAGGGCGGTCGACTGCATGCCGACACCGAGACCCGCGATGATGTTGGTCGCGGTCCCGGTCTTGCTCTGCTCCGCGATGCTATCGACCGGGCCCTTGTGCATGGAGGTGTAGTACGAGGTGATGAGGCCGACGAGCACGCCTGCCGCAAGACCCGTGACCGTCGCCCAGCCCACGTTCATGTAGGTAACGAGCTGGCCGGCTGCGTTCTCCGTACCGCCTTCGGGCCACATGTATTTTGCGATGCCGAACGTGGCGACCGCCATGACGCCAGCTGCACCAAACGCGCCCCTGTCGAGTGCGTGCTGGGGGTTGGCGCCTTCTTTGGTTCGCACGAAGAAGGTGCCGACTATCGAACATACGATGCCAGCGCCGGCGATGACGAGGGGCATGAGTACCGGACCGACGCTCTGTCCGTCCTTGACGGCGGTGAAACCAAGCGCGAGGACCATTGCGCCGATGATGGCGCCAACGAAGGACTCGAAAAGGTCGGCGCCCATGCCGGCGACGTCGCCCACGTTGTCACCGACGTTGTCGGCAATGACGGCGGGGTTACGAGGGTCATCCTCGGGGAGGCCGGACTCGACCTTGCCGACGAGGTCGGCGCCGACGTCAGCAGCCTTGGTGTAGATGCCGCCACCGACACGCGCGAAGAGCGCGATCGAGGACGCACCCATCGAGAAGCCGGTAATGACGTTGACCGTCCGCGTGAGCTCCCAGCCGAGAACGTTGTTGAACACGATGTAGAGGATGCCGAGGCCAAGCGTGGCGAGGCCGACGACCGTCATGCCCATGACCGCGCCGCCCGAGAACGCCACGTTGAGCGCCGGTGCGAGGCCGATGCGAGCCGCTGCCGTGGTGCGCACGTTCGCGTTGGTCGCGACCTTCATGCCGATCCAACCCGCGGCGGCGGAGGAAGCCGCGCCGACGACGAAGGCGCCTGCAATCTGCCAGCCGCGCGCCGGATCGCCGAAGTAGGCGACGCCCAGAATCGCACCGACGACGAGGACGAAGATCGAAAGGACTCGATACTCCGCGCGCAGGAACGCCAATGCGCCTTCCTGAATCTGGTTGCCGATCTCGACCATGACGGCGTCGCCGGGATCTTGCTTAGAAACCCAACTCGCCTTGGTCCAGGCAAAGAGCAGAGCAAGCACGCCCGCTGCTGGGGCTGCGTAAATCAGATTTTCCATAGTCGCTGAACCTCTATTTGAGCCCGGTCCCGGTTACTCGCTGGCGGGCGGCCGCTTTCTACAAGAATTGAAAAACAGGTCAAACGGAGGCTGGAGCGCTCGACGAAAAGCTGAAAATACAGGGGAATTAGCCGGCTTTGGCTTCCTCGATGGCCGCTCTGGCCGCAGCGAAATCGGCGGGGCCTTGGACACTAGCCCTGCCCGCGCGCCGATCGATGCGAGCTAGGAGGCCGCTGAGAACCCTCCCGGGGCCCACTTCGACGAAGAGAGAGACCCCGTCATCGATCATTTTTCGAACGCTCTCTTCCCAAAGGACGGGCCGGCTGACCTGACGAACCAGTGCGCTTTTCGCGGCCACGGCGTCGCTGATCGGCGCGGCGTCCACATTCACATACACCGGCACCGCGGGGTTCGCGAAATCGATCCGATCGATGTCCTCCTGAAGCCGAAGCTCCGCAGGCTCCATCAACGTCGAGTGGAACGGAGCGCTCACCGGCAACGTGCTCGCGCGAGCCCCGGCTGCCTTCAGCCTGCTCCCGGCTTCACTCACTGCAGATGTCTCGCCTGCGATGACGATCTGCTGTGGAGTGTTGTAGTTGACGGGTTCAACGAGGCCCGCGACCTCGGCGCAGATCCGTTCGACGGTCGCGCGGTCTGCCTTGAGCACGGCGGCCATTGCTCCTTCGCCATAAGGTACAGCCTCCTGCATGTACTGACCGCGCTTTCGCACCAGTCGTACGGCGTCCGCGAGCGCGAGCGTCCCGGCGGCCACATGCGCCGAGTACTCGCCCAGGCTGTGGCCGGCCACGACGTCAAAGGAAGCGTCGAGCGCGCGGAGGATCGCAATGGACACGGCGAGGACGGCGGGCTGAGTGTTCGCCGTCAACTTCAGGTCCTCTTCGGGCCCTTCGAAGCAGAGCTCCGAGAGCCCCTCGCCCAGCGCCGCGTCGGCCTCCTCGAACACCGCGCGCGCCGCGTCCGACTCCTCGAAGGCTTCGCGCCCCATTCCGACCTTTTGACTGCCCTGCCCGGGGAATACGAATGCGACCTTGCCCATCGGGTGCCTGCATAGCACGATCCGCAGGGGTTTTCGCTTGGAAGAAGAACCAAACGCAGAGGATCGTGAGCACCTGAGCGCGCTGACGATCGGCCACTACATTCTCGCCGGCGTCGCACTTCTCGGCGGTATTCCAACGCTCATGTTTGGCATCGCTGGGGCCAAGCTGATCGACGAGGTCGGCAGCGATCTTTCGATGGCGATGGGCGAGATCACCGCGCAACCTGGCGCCAATCCTCTGGGGGCAAACCCGGAGTCGATGGCAGACGATCTCGAGACCCTGATCATGACGATGATCGTTGGCGGTCTCGTCCTGGCCATCGTGAGCGCCGTGCATCTGGCGCTCGTCGGCCTGAAGATCCGGCAGCGCCAATGGTGGCTCTTCTGCTACCTCACCGGCTGGGGCGAATGCCTGATGTTTCCGTTCGGCACGATTCTCGGGATATTCACGATCATCGTGCTGGGACGCCCTTCGGTGAAGCGGCTATTCGGCGTGGACTGAGCCCGGCGCATTCGTCGCAACCGCGCGTCGGCCCACCGGCATGCTGACCGGATACACGACCTCGCCGTCTAGCACCCGCTCACGCTCCTCGGCGAACCAGCGCACCGACTCTTCGACCGTCTCTTCGAGCGAGGTAGGTTCGTAGCCAAGCTCGGATCGCGCCTTGCTGATGTCGAAGTAGATGTACCTTCCGCCGAGGTAGGTCATGCTCTTCGAGCTGAAGTACGGCTTCTTTCCGGTCACGGCGGCAAACCATTCGTTGATCCGGCCGAGCCAGGCGAGCTTACCTGGATCCATCTCGTACCGGGGGAGCTTGGTGCCGGCCGTCATGCAGAGAAGCTCGGCGAGCTTCTTGTGGGTCACGTTGTGCCCGCCGAGGATGTACCGTTCGCCCGGCCGCCCACGCATCCCGCAAAGGTGAAGGCCCCTCGCCACGTCGCGAACGTTCACACAGTTCAAGCCGCCGGTGAACGCGGCCGGGTTCTGTCCGGCTACGTAGCGCTCCGCGATGAGCCCCGTCGGTGTTGGCGAGATGTCGTTTCGGCCGAATGGCATGCAAGGCATCCCTGCGACGACTTCCATCTTCCCCGAATCGAAACGAAACACCTCGTGCTCCGCCATGTACTTGCTCATCACGTAATCGTCGGCGTTGTCCCAGTTGTTGAACATGGTCTGCTCGTCGGCGGATTCTTCGCCGGGAAGCGTCCCAAGCGCCGCAACCGAGCTGCAGTAGACGAAACGCTTCACGGCCCCATTTCGCGCGGCTTGGATCATGTGCAGGCTGCCCTCCACGTTGACCCTAAACATCTCGATCGGCTCTGGGATCCAGTAATCGAATATCGCGCCGAGGTGGTAGACCGTGTCGCAGCCATCGACGGCGGAGCGAAGGGCGGCGGGGTCTCGAAGGTCGCCTTCGACGAGCTCGACATCAAGCCCGTTGAGGTTCTGCGTCCCGACACCCGGCTCGACGAGCACCCTCAGCGAAATCCCATCTTCAAGGAGCACGCGGACGAGGTTGGAGCCGATGAACCCTGCCCCGCCGGTCACGAGGGCCCGCTGTGCTTGGTGAGAAATCGGATTGGTCACTAGAGAATGAAATCACGAATCGCCGCGGATGCGAAGCGGTGGCGATTGACAATCGGGCCGCCCGGCCGTACCGAAGGACCTTGCCTGGAGGCCGCTCGATGGTTGAAGCCGAAGTCCTGAAAGAACGAATCCGTGACGGCGTCGGAGAAGTGTCCCACATCGAGGTTAGGGATCTCACCGGCACCAAGGATCACTGGGAGGCGCTCGTCGTATCGGCCGCCTTTTCTGGGAAAAGCCGTATCGAACAGCACCAAATGGTCTACCGGGCCTTGGGCGAGCTGATGTCGGGGCCGGTTCATGCACTTGCGCTCCAGACGTACTCGCCCGAGAGTTGGACCGAGCAAGAAGGTTAGACAATGGAAGAATCGACTCGCGAGCGCATTCAGGGGCTGATCGACGGCAATGAAGTCGTGCTCTTCATGAAGGGCACCAAGCACTTCCCCCAGTGCGGTTTTTCCGCGACCCTGGTTGAGGTCCTGCGACGCTCCGGCTCGGAGTTCCAGGACGTGAACGTCCTCGAAGATCCTGAAATCCGCCAAGGAATCAAGGAGTTCACGAACTGGCCGACCATCCCGCAGCTCTATGTTGGCGGGACATTCGTTGGCGGTTGCGACATCGTTCGCGAGATGTACGAGAAGGGTGAACTAGACGCCGTGCTTTCTGCTAAAGAAAGTTAAGGGGTCAGTCACCGTTCATGGCGGAACTGCTTGGCGGAAAATACGAGGTCTTGGAGCTCGCCGGTGAAGGCGGGATGGCCAAGGTATATCGTGGGCAAACGCACGGGGCCGCGGGCTTCACGCGGCCGGTGGCGATCAAGCGCGTCCTCGCGCCGCTCAGCCAGAACCCGGAATTCCTCAAGATGTTCGTCGAAGAGGCGCGGGTCGTCTCGGAGCTCGACCATCCGAACATCGCTCAAATCCACGACTTCGATCGCGACCGGAACGGCGAGTACTACCTGGTCCTCGAATGGGTTGAGGGCGTCACGCTCGCAGAGTGGCGTCAGGGTTACCGAGCTCATGGGCACCACACCCCGTGGAGCCTCACCGCGGCGATCGGCATCGAAGTGCTGCTCGCCCTTCACGCTGCGCACGCGCGAGAGGATTCCAGCGGGAGGCCGGCGCCGGTCTTTCATCGTGACGTGACCCCGCAAAACATCATGCTGAGCAATTGCGGAGTGGTGAAGTTGACCGACTTCGGCTTGGCTCGCGCAATGGACCGCGGCTCCCACACCAAACCCGGTTTCGTCAAAGGCAAGATCTCATACCTGGCGCCGGAGCTGACTTACGAAGCCGAGCCGAGCGCCCAGACCGATGTGTTCAGCGTCGGCGTCGTCCTTTGGGAAGTGCTCGCCGGCGAGAAGCTCTTCAAAGGCGAAGACCCGCTCAAAGTCTTGGGCACCATCCGCGAGACCGAGGCGCCAAGCCTGGCGGACCTTCGCGATGACCTGCCGCCACGCATGCTCGAAATCATCGAAAAGGCGCTCCGGCGAAACCCGATTGAACGCTACGGATCGAGCCGCGAAATGGCTCGCGACCTCGCCGCGCTGCTCCGGGAGACCGAAGAAGAAACCGACGCTCACATCATCGCGCAAAGCGTACGCTGGGCCGCAAAGCAGCTCGAGCGCGCGCATCCGTCGGAGCCTCCGACCAAGCCGTTCGCGGCTCGAGACGCGCTCGCGAAGGCAGATTCGGCATCGGAAACCGTGCTCGACGCCAGCATTCCGCTGACGCGCCGCAAATAGCGCGCGCTAGAGCAGGTTGAACCCGAGGCCCGCCGCCACGGAGAGCGCAACGAAGGGCGGGGTCATGCCGATCACGGCAGCGATCATGTATTCGCGAAACGTGACGCCCGACATGGCGAGCGTGTAGTTCACCGGAGGAATCGCCCAGAGAAACAGGCGGATGACGATCATCGAGCGGATGGGCTGCTGTTCGAGCCGGTCCAAGGGCTTCTGCAAGAACGGGCGCTTGATGTCGAGGTTCTTCAGGGGCTGCCCCCCAATGGTCCGGACGATGACGAACGAAACCGCAACGGAAATCGTCGCCGCGATGATCGACGCGAGAGACCCCCAGACCGGCCCGTACGCGAGCCCGGAGACCATGACGAAAACGAAACCCGGAATGTACAGAAGCTGACCGACACAAAATACAGCGACGAAGACCAAGAAACCCGCGACACCGGCGGCTTGCATCGACTCACGAATGCCATCGACCGTGAGCTGATCGGTGAACCCGGTTGCCTTCCCAATCGCGTACACGCCGATCAGAAACGCTGCCAGCAGCGAGAGACGAAGCCAGGTGTTGTTCACGGCCCGCAGTAAGACACAGCGGAGCGTTCGCGGCCAGTTGCCGGGCGCAACGGCTACGGGCTGAGCAGCATGTCGAGCGGATTTCTGGTCACCCGATTAGAACCGTCGAGTGAGTTGATGTCGATTCGGCTCAGATCGATCCGAGGAGAGAACACGGCGGCGTGGAACGAATCGACCACCCTCTGGGCGTACTCGTTTGCGCTTTCCTCAGCCTCCGGATCGGCATCGCTGCATCCCCAGGCGGCGCCGCTTTGGCCAAACATGCAGATCTTCCCGGCATCGATCTGAATGCGGAGACCGTGCCGCGAGGACTCGAAGCGCGGCGACCTCATCACGGCCTTTGCGAGGCGGCGGTCGAGGGCCGCGTCGCTCGATTCGACCTCTGCGGGAAGCGCCCAACCAAGACGCCGAAACAGACCCGGGTCCACCCCGAGGACTTCTTCGTAGAATGCGGTCGTCTCGCGAGGGTCGCTGAGCGAGCTACCCAGGATGGCGCGAACTCGTTCGCGAAGGAGCGCATCCCCTGATTGCAGCCGGCGGAGCGCCGGCTCCGCGTGCCCAATCGCCTCTTCGTACTCGCGCTGGGCCAGAGAGACCTCGGCGAGGACGGCGTCGTAGTAGGGAGCCGCATCCTCGCGCCGGTCTTCCTCGCGCATCTCGTTGGCGGCGGCTCTCACCACTCCGGGGCCGAGCGCGCCGATCAACTCACCCAGCAGCCAAGGCGGCATTACTGCGCTCCGCGCCGTCCCGGTAGCGAACGTTCCGACGAGCCTCGCTTCGTCATCGAGAAAACGAGCCGCCTGCCGCGCGCTCATCCAAGCCTGAAACCGAAGCCAGGCTGCCTCAGCCCAGGCCCGCCACCGCGCATAGAAGGGTCTCGCGACAGCACGTTCGACGGTCATCTCCGCGAGCATCAGACGGGCCTGTCTATCGAGGAGCGCGATGATGCTCCTGTCCTGCAACGGATCCCTGCTGTTGTGCGCGCGCCGGTCCGGCAGAACGGCCGCCTTGTCCGTAATTCGCATCGCCTCGTCGGGCCGACCCATCAGCAGAAGGAAGGCCGCGAGGGAGCGGCGAGCCTCGTTCCGATCGGAATCACGGACGTGAGCCGGTCTGGAAGACCGATGGCGCGGCACCTCGCGAAGCGCGGAAAACGCCTCGGCGAAGCGACCCGCTCGCATATAGAGATCGGCAAGCTCGAGCCAGGGGTTCCCGTACCAGGAGAGCCCGCCTTTCGTCGCTTCCATCAAGAGACGCTCGGCCTCGTCGAAACGAAACACCGATCGGGCCGCTTCTGCGTAGTTGCCTAGGTCGACCGCCGTCGCGCTACCGAAATGCTCACGCCCGTAGGCTACGGCTTCCGCGCAGACCTGGTAGCTCCGAATGTCGTCGCCGGCTTCGTACTCGATGGCGCAAAGAGCGTTCTTGGCGCGTTCGATCTGATAGGGATCACCAGTCGCCAGGCCATCTTCGGCAGCCATCCGTGCCTTCTCGAACTCGCGCTTCTTCATCAGTGGCCAGGCGAGCT
>JBLYYU010000166.1:0-5457 GCA_048550275.1 Polyangiales bacterium | reverse complement strand
GGATAGCCCGCGCCCTCGAGGTAGTGGCGCATGATGATGGCATGCACGCCGAAGCTGGCTTCTTTTGGTTTGCCGCCATAGGTGCCCCACTGCGCAGACAGCACGGCCGCGAGCTTCGGGTCGGTGATGATGTCTTCGATGACTTCGCCGGTGGTGCGACCGACCCAGCGCTCGATCTTGCGCCTGTTGAGCCAGCGCTGCGCGGCGCGGAACGGCTCGGGAACCGTCCGCCCGCCGGCGACCATGGTCGCAACGGTCTCCGCCGACTGTATCGCCTCGAAGTAGGTGTCGATTTCGGCGGCGTTGTCGGGGAACTTGTCTTTGAGCTCCATCTTGTAAGCAGCCTCGGGGCGCGCCACCGAGATGTCGAAGCCACCTGGGAAGTGCAGCGTGTCGTAGACGGTGCCGACGGAGCCAAACTCGATGGTGCCGCCGCTGAGCCAGTCCAAGATCTTTCCTCCGGATTGGTCACGACCAAACAAGCCGCAGTAATGAAGGCCGACGTCCCAGCTGAAGCCCTCTCGAGAGAAGGAGTGCGTCAGCCCTCCAATCGACTGCGCTTGCTCGAGAAGCAGGACTTTGTGTTCCAAGCGGGACAGCGCGGCCGCGGTCGTCATGCCGCCCATGCCTGACCCGATGACGATAACATCGAATTCGCTCATTGGTGCTCCCTGACCCCGGTCAAAGCCGGACCGGACAGTCAACTAACCGCAAGAGCGGCGCCGCGTCAACGCCGGTTCTAGAACTCTCTGAAGTACTTGCAATGGAGCGCTTCCCCATCCTCGTAGGAGCCTTGCTCATAGCCGCCCGCCAGCAACCCTTCGTGCAGCGCGTGGGCGAGCCCACCATGTCGATGCTCCGGTCGGCATCCGTCAGAACTTGCGAGTTTCCCCGATCTTCAGCAACCACGCAGCGTCGGCGCCGAGCGCGCTTCGTGTGGCGGCGTCCTCGAAGCGGCGTGGGGGATCCTCGAGAGGCTCATCCGAGAGATCGAAAGTGCCATAGTGCATCGCGAGCGCTCGCGCGGCAGCGAGATCGACTGCCGCCTGGACAGCTTCCTCGGGATTCATGTGGGATGATTTCATCATCTCGGTTGGCTCGTAGGCGCCGATCGGGACGGCGGCTAGGTCGAACGGTCCGAGCACGGCTGCGATCCTCTCGAAGCCGTCGAAGTAGCCCGTGTCGCCGGCGAAAAAGAAGCGTCTCTCTGGACCGACGACTGCCCACGACGACCACAGCGCCGCTCGATCGTCGCCGAACCCGCGCTTGCTCCAGTGCTGCGCGGGAAGACAGTGGATGCGAACCCCCTCGTGTTGGACCGAGCGGCCCCAATCGAGCTCTTCGACGTTGATGATGCCATTGTCGCGAAGCAGCGCGCCGTTTTCGAGTGGCACGAGGAATCGTGTCTCCGAATCTCGCTCAGCCAGTGCGACCAAGGTGGGAAGGTCGAGGTGGTCGTAGTGGTTGTGGGAGATGACTACGAAATCGATCGGCGGAAGATCCTCGATCGCGATTCCGGGAGCGACAAAGCGCCGCGGTCCCGCGAAGGACACCGGGCTCGGGGTGTCCGACCAAATCGGGTCGGTGAGGAAGGTGACATGATCCATCTGCACCAGCAGGGTGGCGTGCCCTACCCAGGTGACCGTCGGTTCACTGTGCTCGGCGTTCTCTCGAAGGAACGCGCCGTCGTTATCGACTCGCACTGGCGCACCGGGACGGTCACGGAAGGAGCCGGTGATGCGCCGCCAGAAGAAGGGCAGCCGAACCGACGCGGCACCGTGGGGCAGATCCCCAACTGTATTGGTGAAAAGCCCTTCTGAATCGCGGGGCGCGGGTCCGAGGAGAGCATCCGGCTCCGCCGCCACCGATGCCACGAAGGCAAAGACGACGAAGCCCACCGCCCACGCTACGAAGTTGTTCCCGCCTCGACTCATCCCTGCACGATCCCTGGGGTAGTTTGGACAAGAGCGCCAGACCCGCGTTCATGGACACCGCGGATCGTCCCAGCGCCGACGGTCGCCTCTATAGCCCAAGCAGCGAATTGATGGAGTGGTTTGCCAATGGCAGGGCTGCGAGTGTCGTGCCCACCAGGACGCCGTAGAGGAGTACCTGGGTTCGGGTCGACACGGGTTGTCCGTGATTCACGCGCCGCCGGCAGAACCAGAATACGATGCCCCCCGCCATCGCCGCTTCAATCAAGAACGAGAGGATGGGCGCGTTGACATAGAGCGCCATTCCGATTGGGCCGACCCCCCGGACCACATCGTGCGGATAGCCGACGATGAGGTCGCACACCTCATGGAACGCGACGAGCCCCACACACCAGAGTGCGACGACAGGCTTTCGCCAAATCAGCCAAGTGCCAACGCCGAAGAGCGCTGCCCAGCCGACGACAGGGAGGAGATCGTGACTCACGAACATGTTCGTCTGCAAGCTACTGAACGAGACCTCGAAGGCGTCCTCGGGTTCCATCGTCTCGATACCCAGGGAGACGAATGTCAGCATGAGCACGTCGAGGAACTGGGCAGCGAGGAGGAAAAGCCAGACCGGAACCGGATCGCTCTTTCGAGTGAGCTCGTACGGCACGAGCGCCGTAGCGAAGTGTCCGGCGATCATGGCTGGTCCTCTCGGTTCAGCGCCCACGCCAACACGAGGAACATCGGAACGTACATCGACCAAAGAAGGAGCACCATGCTCATGCGAGACCGCTCATCTCATCTCGCAGACAGATACCACCGAAGCGAGAGGCACGGATAGCGAAATAGGCGATGATTTTGGTCGGTCGCTCTGTCCTATGGCGAAGTTGGCGCCGCGCGGGCGCCGGTCTACTGGGCAAGACTCTTCGACGAAGCACGGGCCGAAGAGTACGACGGCGCCACCCGGATTGGCGTTGGCCGACGGCCGAACGCCAATCAAACGTCTAGGCTTCCAGGGCTTCTCTGACGTTGATCAGGGCCAACTCGAACTCCCTCGCGTTGCGCTGGATCGTGAGGCGTTCCGCCATTCTGCCCAGTACGGGAATCGGGATCTCGTACTCGATCTCGAGGGTCAACGTCGTCCCTTCGTCGTGGCGTTCGACGGAGTATCCAACAGTGCCGTGGCCCATGCCGATGGTCTGGTGAACGGCACGTTGGTTGGGAACGTGCTCAACGACCGTGGCCTCCCCTCGGAGCAGGATGCCCGCCAGTTTGTACGTCCACTCTTCCTGCTGCCCTTCGCCAGCCCCGATTACATTGTGGACTTCAACCAAGCTCGGAAACCACTCCGGCATGGCCTTCGGGTCGTCCACATATGCAAACACGCGATCTGCGGGCGCGTCGATTTGGATGCTGCTCTTCCAAGACCTCATGTGAGCTCACTCCCATCTTGGGCGTAGAGCCAGACAAGTGCCAGACAAATTCGCGACGCACTGCGACACTCTCGATGATCGCAGCTATCGCTGTCCGACGTCGTTGAATAGCCTTGAAGTAGGGCATCGGCGTGGCTAGGGTCGGACATCGAAGCGGATGGCCGACGATGAGCAGTCCAGTCGATTTTTTTGTGGCGTTTGAAGAGGCGGCGGAGGCCGATCCCGATAGCGCAACGCAGCCGAATGCGGTCTTCAAGTTCGTGCTCTCGGGCGACAACGGCGGAACCTGGACGCTCGACCTCAGGAGGGGCACGCGCTCGGACTTCGTGAGAAGGGATGACGACCCGAAAGAGGACGCAACGATTCATGTCGCAGCAGACGACTGGCTTGCGCTCACGAGCGGGCGCATGAATCCGATGCGCGCGTTCATGTCGGGCAAGATCCGCGTCGACGGGGATCTCAAGCTTGCGGTCAATCTACCGAACGTCGTGAACATGGTGGAGGGCTACGGGCTGGGGGCCCAGAACCCGATCTCGGCCGCGGTAGCCCGTGCGCGCGGAGCGCTTTCGGCGATTGCCCGCAAGCGCCCTTCGATCGAGCCGATGCCGCCGGTGGTTCCGGGCGGCTTGCCCTGGGTTGGTGCGGGACGCGCGCTGATCGGCGATCCAACGGAGTTTTTCACGAGCTGCCGAGAACGCTTTGGCGACACGTTCCTGGTAGACGCCTTCGGCTATCGGCTGTTCTGCCTGTTCTCCCCGACGGGCGTCCGCAACCTTTGGCGGCTGCCGGAGGAGGCAGCGAGCAAGGCGCTCGCGGACCTGACTCTGCTCAGCCACAAGGTGCCGATCGAGCTGTTCGAAGGCCGCCGCACCCTCCCCCACGACCTGTTCGCGCGGGACGACGTGGAGGTGTACCTCGAACATCTGTGTCGGGCGGTCGACTTGGAGCTTCGTGCCTTGGGCGATTCCGGTTCGCTCGAGCTCTTCGCGTTCACCAAGCGCCTGGCGCACCGGATGGGCTTGGCAAGCTGGGGCGGCATGGCCGAGGTCTCCGAAGAGCAACTCGACGTACTGGCGACCCACCTCGAACAGCTCGACGGCTCGGAATCTTTTGTGCACCCTCGCAAGGCCCTCCTCGCGATCGCCACGCGAAAGCGCCGCGAGCGACGCGCGATGCGCGCGATCGAGTCGATATTCACCGACCTTCTTCGCGACCGTGGCCGCGGAGGCGAGTCGAGCAACGGTGACCTCTTCTCGCGAATCTGCGCCTCCTGGGAGGGTGTACCGAGCCCGGCGAGGGAAATCGGGATCGCACGCGATGTGATCGTCGTCCAAATGGGGTCCCAATCGAACCTGTTCGCGGCCATGGCTTGGACGATGATCTTCGCGCTCAAGCACCCGGCGGTCATCGATCAGATCCGCGCGGACGACAGCGTTCTCGAATCGTTCAGTCACGAGGCCATTCGAATGAGCCAACGGTCGATCGTCCTGCGCCGCGTCGTGAGCCCGCTCGAGATCGCCGACGAGCGAGCCAGCTATCAAGTCGCGCCGGGAACGCTCATCGCAACGATGTTGTCGGTGACCAATCAGTCCGCGATCAAAGGCCTGGATCGGTTCGACGAGAGCAACTACCAGGGCGCAACCTTCCTCCGGGCAAAAGACCTTCCCGCCCGGGAGCTGGTCACGACGTACGGCCACGGAAAGCACACGTGCCCGGCCCACCGCTTCTCGACCTCGGCGATCCGCCATTCAGTCGGGGAAATTTTCCGTCGCTATGATCTCAGCCCGGAATTCGGCGAGCCGAACCCGCTGCGGCGACAGATTGGCGGGGTAGCTCGCGCCGATCGGCCGTGCGTCGTGCGGTACGTCGCGCGCGGCTAGGAGGCGGTGGGTCATCGTCGGGTCGCGTTTCGATGCGGGTCCGGAGCCGTGCGCCCTCGGGACGCATTGCCTGAGCGTAAGCCGCAACACGATGAGAAAATACATCTCATTACAAGACCTCGAGAGTCCAGCTCGCCTTTGAATGCGGGTCCGCGGCGCGTTCGAGTCCTCACTTGGCGCTCCCCAGACCGCAATGGCGCGACTCATCAAGCGTGGTAGGGACTGGCG
>JBLYYU010000165.1:0-4150 GCA_048550275.1 Polyangiales bacterium | reverse complement strand
GCACGACGAAGTTCCCGTCGCCGATCTTGAGCAGCGAGGTGATGTCCAAGTCCGCAAGATCGTACTTCAGGAAGAGCCGCGCGAGCCCCGACACGATCCGTGTCATGCGCTTGAGGTCGTTGCCCTTGAGAGAAAGCGACTGCGCGAGCTCCTTGGCGATGTAGTCGGAAAACGGATACAGCGCAGAGAAATGCCGGCGGACGATGCGGTCCGGGTGCGTGTCCCCGAGGTCGTCGATCTTGCCGGCCATGTCGGTCGCTGCGACCACGGGACGCTTGCTGGTGCCGTCGTAGGTGAAGCTCAGGCTGTAGACCGCTTCGCCGGCCGGCCTCGCTTCGACGAGAATGCCGTTGGGCTTGCGACCGCCATCGTCAAGCGAGAGAAGCTCGGTCGCGGCCGCTTTCGCACTGGCAGCGTCGGAAGCCTCTCTCATCGACGACGCGGCCATGCCGGGTGCGATGGCTTGGGCCTTCAAAATGACAGGGCCGCCGATGTCCGAGGCGATCTTCTGAGCCTCATCGGCCGTTTTGGCAACTTCGCTCTGAACCAGCGGAATCCGGTGTTTCTGGAGCAGCTGCTTGGCTTCGAATTCGTAAAAGCGCATAGCGGAATGGCGAGACTAGCCGCTCTTCTCGGCGTTAGGCAAGCGTTGTAGTCACTCGTGCCAACAGAACGGCGTTCGGCCGGCCAGCCGGACTAGCCCGCGATCGCCTTGGCCAGCGCGACCACCCGCTCGGCATGGTCGACATGCAGCTTCTCGATGAGCTTACCGTCGACGACGACCACGCCCTTGCCCTCGGCTTCGGCGGCCGCATAGGCGTCGATGATGCGCCTGGAGAGCCTGAGCTCCTCTTCTGACGGCCCGAATAACTCGTTCGCCGCCTCGAGTTGCTTCGGATGGATCAGCGTCTTTCCGTCGAAGCCCAGCTCGGCTCCCTGACGGCACGAGTCGATGAACCCCTCCTGGTCGTTCAGGTCGAGAAAGACGCCGTCGAGGATCGCAATTCGCGCGGCGCGCGCGGCAAGCAAGCACAGCCCCAACGCCGTGATCAGGGGCAGTCGCATCGCGGTATGCTGAGCCTGAAGGTCCTTGGCCAGATCCGACGTGCCCATCACCAGGCCGCCGAGACGCCGGCTGGAGTCGGCAATTTCCTCCGCACGCAGCATTCCCCGTGGGGTCTCCATCATGCACCAAATCGCGAGGTTCGACGGAGCCCCATGCGACTCCAAGACCGACTCGGCCTGCCGCACCATCTCGGCGCTCTCGACTTTGGGAAGCAGTACGGCGTCCGCGCCAGCTTTCGCGACAGCGACTAGATCATCGTAACCCCAAGGCGTGTTCAAGCCGTTGGTGCGAATCAAGATCTCTCGCTTCCCGTAGCCGCCAGCCTCGACGGCCTGCATGATTTGCTCGCGAGCGGTCAGCTTCGCATCCGGCGCGACGGCATCTTCGAGGTCGAAAATCAGGGCGTCCGCGGGAAGCGAGCGACTCTTCTCCAAAGCCCGGGCGTTCGCACCGGGCATGTACAACACACTTCGCCGTGGGCGATGCTTCGTGCTCATCGTGTCACCTCTCAGAACTGGTAAGCCGCCTTTAGGTCGGCATCCTTTTCGGCGAGCATCCGGGCTAGCTCGACCATGACTTTGCACTGCTTGACCGTCGCGTCGTCCTGCATCTTGCCGTCGATCATGACCGCCCCGGTTCCGTCGCCCATCTCTTCGATGACCTTCTTGGCCCAGAGCACCTCGTCGACGGGCGGGCTGAACACCTTCTTGGCGATGTCGATCTGCACGGGATGAAGCGACCAGGCGCCAACACAACCGAGCAAGAACGCGTTCCGGAACTGATCCTCACAGGCCACGACATCGCGGATGTCGCCGAAGGGTCCGTAGTACGCGAAGATCCCGTTCGCGACACAGGCGTCGACCATGCGCGCGATCGTGTAGTGCCAGAGATCCTGCTGTGCAGTTGCGCGCGGCGCATCGGGCTCGTCCGCGTTCGGGTCCTGACGAACCAGGTAGCCCGGGTGGCCGCCTCCGACGCGCGTCGTCTTCATGCGGCGCGACGCTGCAAGGTCCGCAGGGCCTAGGCTCAGGCCCTGCATGCGCGGGCTGGCCCCCGAGATCTCCTCGACGTTGGCGACGCCAAGCGCCGTCTCGAGGATCGCGTGTATCAAGATCGGCTTCTTCACGCCGGCCCGTGCTTCGAGCTGCGCGAGCAACCGGTCGACGTAGTGGATGTCCCAGGGTCCTTCGACCTTGGGCACCATGATCACGTCGACCTTGTCGCCGACCTCTTGGACGATCTGCCACATGTCGTCGAGAAACCAGGGGCTGTCGAGGCTGTTCACTCGCGTCCAGAGCTGACAGTCGCCAAAGTCGTTCTCCTTGGCGATCTTGACGAAACCCTCACGAGCCTCCGTCTTCTTGTCCGCCGCGACGGCGTCCTCGAGATTGCCCAGAAGCACGTCACATTTGGTGGCAATGCTCGGCGCTTTCGCGGCCATCTTGGGATTGCTGGGGTCGAAGAAGTGGATCATCCGCGACGGCCGGAACGGGATCTCACGGGGAGGTTCCGGTGCGCCGATGGCCATGGGTTTGAAGAAATCCTTGGGATTGCGCATGGTGCCCCCAGTCCTAGACGCCATTTTGGGGAGATGCAACGAGCCCCCACGACCGAGCAGAGGAGCACATGGAAATCGGCATGAACCTTCCGGTGATGGCACCGGGCCTCGACAGGGACGCCTTCCTGAAATGGTGCGAGCGCATCGACGCTGGCTTCTTCGCGAGCCTCGCGGCCGGCGAGCGAATCTCGTTCTACAACCCAGATATGACGGCGGCGCTTTCGGCAGCGTCTGCCCTCACCGAACGCGTGAAGATCGTCAGCGGCGTCTTCGTCCCGATGCTCCACCACCCGGTCATGCTCGCCAAGCAGCTCGCGACCATCGATGTCTTGTCCGGCGGGCGTTTCGTCGCCGGCCTAGGTGTCGGCGGACGCGAACAAGACTACGAGTCGGTCGACGCGCCCCTTGGCCACCGGCTCACGCGACTGGCAAAGAGCGTCGAAACGATGCGAAGCGTCTGGCGTGGCGAACCCGTTGTCGATGGCGCTCTCCCCGTCGGTCCTGCCCCCGTGCAGGAAGGCGGCCCGAAGCTATTGGCGGGCTCGCTCATGCTCGAGTCAATCCAAGCCGCATCGAAATGGGCCGACGGTCTTTGCGGATTCAGCTTCGGCCCCTCGGCCGCCGAGATGAACCTTCAATTCGATGCCGCGCGTACTGCCTGGAAGGAACGCGGTCGCCCCGCGCCCTGGCTCGGCACAGGCTTCTGGTACGCGCTCGGGCCAAACGCCCGCGAGCAGCTCCACGCCTACCTCGATCGGTACCTGAACTTCATGGCGCCGGTCGCGCGTGACAACGTGAAGCAGATCTGCATCGCCACCAGCCCGCAAGCGCTGAAGGACGCGGTTCAGCAGGCGAAGGACGCAGGTGCTGACGACGTCCTGCTGGTCCCGACGACGGCCGACCCCGATGATGTGCATCGGGTGACGGATATCCTCGGCTAGCGCGCTATTGCACCACGATTTCCGTGCAGCATCCCGTCAGGCAGAAGCTTCCTGCTTGGCACGGATCGTCTCCTGGCAAGCCGCAAACCTGCTTGCCGACAGGGCATCGCTCGCCGCCGCCGCCCATGCCGCCGGCACCGCCGATACCGCCGGAGCCGCCGGAGCCGGGGAAACAATCTGCCGGGATCTCGGTCTTGCCGAGACAGAGCTCGCAGCGCTCGCAAGTGTTCAAACAGTTGCCCGCGGGCGTGCACGGCCGACAAAGCGTTGGCTCCTCTAAGTCCGCCAAGGTGCAGGAGCCTTCGTTTCCGATGAATGAACCGAGGAAGATGTAGCCCCCGTCGAGCGCCGGGAAGGTGCAACAGCCGAAGCAGTCGCAGCCGTTCGGCGTCAGTGCGCCGCAACCCTCGGCGCAACCTTCTGGCTGGACGTCAGGGCAATAGTTGTCCTCGCCGATGAAGCTCGCGTTGTACTCGCACCCGTCTTTGGGTTCTTCGGGGTCGCAGCGCCGGTCCCACTTGCACTCGCCAGAGCCAGACCCGTTGCCGCGGTCGAAGTAGCAGTCGGCGCCGCACTGATTGCCGG
>JBLYYU010000164.1:0-8407 GCA_048550275.1 Polyangiales bacterium | reverse complement strand
TCTCGACATGACGCACGAGCCGGCCGCGTTTCTCGCCGAGCGGTTCCCCAACATCCACGCGCGCTGCCTGGAATACGGCATCGACATGACGAAGGCGCCGATTCCGGTAGTTCCGGCGGCCCACTATATGTGCGGCGGCGTCGTGGTCGACGACGAAGGGCGATCCACCCTCGACGGCCTTTGGGCGGTGGGAGAGGTCACCTGCACCGGTCTTCACGGAGCCAACCGCCTTGCTTCGAATTCCCTTCTGGAAGGGCTGGTTTACGGCCACCGCACGGCAGTGGCCGCCCAGAAGGCCTCGGGCGAGATGCAGGAGTCCGCGACTCTCGATGTGGCGGACTGGGACGTCGGCGAGGCCGTCCCGAGCGACGAGGCTGTCGTCGTGTCGCAGAACTGGGATGAGATACGCCGGTTCATGTGGAACTACGTAGGTATCGTTCGCACCGATCGCCGTCTCCGACGTGCTGCACGCCGGATTGCGATGCTTCAGGACGAGATTCGCGAGTACTACTGGGCCCACCTGGTCAATCGCGACATGCTGGAGTTGCGCAACATCGCGGACGTCGCCGAGCTGATCATCCGTTGCGCGGCCGCGCGCAAAGAGAGCCGTGGGCTGCATTACAATTTGGACTACCCTCACGCCGGAGCCGAGTGGCAGGGCGACACCCGCATCTCGAAGCAGAGCGCCCCGTACATCGTCCACGAGTGAGCATTCGCGTTTTCGGACTGCTAGCTTGTAGGAGCGCGTTTCGTGCGCGCGCTTACTTTCGGGGGAGAGATGCGTTTCCTTCTTATACTGACACTGACGTTTGCATCCTTTTCAACTTCAGCCCTGGGCCAGGCCCAGAGCTCCAAATCGCGAGAAGCTCGCATCGCCGAGGCGAAAGAGGCGTTTGCATCTGGTACTCGGGCGTACGGAGAGGGCGAATTTGAAACGGCGCTGGCGAGCTTCCAGCGCGCCTACGAGCTGACCGGCAGCCCCGATCTTCTCTACAACATCGCGACGGTTTCGGACCGGATGCGGCGCGACGAGGATGCCTTGGCGGCGTACGAGGGCTACCTCGAAGCGCGGCCGGAGTCCGCGGACGGAGAGCACGTCAGGAGCCGCATCGAGGTTCTGCGCGCGGCGATCGAAGCGAAGAGCCGTGCCAAGATCGACGCAGAGATCGAAGCTCGCAAGGCAGCGGTCGAGGCAGCGGCAAGAGTGAAGGCAGAGCGACCGCTGACGGAGTACGTCGGACCTGGTCCCGGCCCCTGGATTACGATTGGTGTGGGGGCAGCAGCGCTGGCAGCCGGCGCCGTATTCGTCGGCCTCGGCCAGCGCGACCAGAAGAAGGTCGAAAACGCGGATCCCGGGTCGAGCTATTCGATGGTCGAGGACATGGTGGACCGTGGACCCAAGCGGACCAAAGCCGGCGTCGCACTGATGGCCGTTGGAGGTGCTGGGGTCATCGGCGGCGTGATCTGGCAGCTCACCGGCGGCCACGAGGAGAAGCTCCCCGAGGTGAGCATCGGCCCGACTGGCATCTCGGTGAAAGGAACGTTCTAGTGAAACTTCGCTTCTCTCTGATCATCGGCCTCGTTTTCCTCGGAGGATGCAACCTTTCGATTCCGAACGGACTCTTCGGCTGTGGCCAGCCCTCGGACTGCCCGACGGGGTTCTTTTGCTGGAGCAGCGACAGTCGTTGTTACGACTCCAAGGAGCCCGAGTGCGCGCCAAGGGGCTGCGAAGAGATCATCGCGGACTTTGCGTCGCTCGGCATTCCAATCGAATGTGGCTCGTTGCCCGACGGTTGCGAAGGTTCGGTCGAGTGCGGTGGCTGCCCGCCCGGAGAGGCATGTGGCGCCAACGGTCAGAACTTCCTCTGTGGATGTGAAGAGAGCACCTGTGCCACCTTCGCAGGGGGCGCGGAATGTGGCGTCATCCCAACGCGCTGCGGCGGCGAAGAAGAAGAAGCGCTCTTCTGCGGCAGCTGTCTGGGCGACCAAGTCTGCGTCGACAATCGTTGCATCTGTCCGCCAGGAGCCAATTGCGGAGAAGGATGTGGCGATGCCTGCGGTGACAATGAAGTTTGTGTCGGTGGCGAATGCTGCGAGCCCACCTATCCCTGCTCCGAGAACGAATGCTCGCCGCCTGGGGGTCTGCCCGATGGCTGCGGTGGAGTCACGTTCTGCAACGAATGTGGAGCCGATCAGGACTGCGTTCTTTCAGACGACCTCGTCTACGAGTGCCTCGGCGATTGCACGTGCGAGGCTCAGGGAGTCGAGTGCGGGAGCGACGTCATCTGCGGCTCGCCGACGCTTTGTGGAACCTGCGAAGGCAACGGCTTCGATGAGGGCTACCGCTGCGATAGAGGTACGTGTATCTGCAAGGACCCGTATGAGCGAAACGACGATTTCGACGAGCCGACACAGGTTTGCGGACTGGGCGCCGCAACGAACTGCATGCAGGACGTCTGGGGTGTGGAGGTGCCGGGTGCGACACTGCATCACGAGCAAGACGTCGATGTGTACGCCCTGCGGGTCCTCAACGCCGAAACTCCGATCGTGGCTCACGTTACGGGCGGCTTCAGCGACCGAATTCTGTACATGACCTACATTTGCCCGAACGGTGACAATGGCATCGAGAATTGCTCCGGATGGGGGCAGGACATCCAGGGTCTCGAGGTCTGCGTCGCCGAGGGTGACAGCATCGCCATGGAGCGAAAGTGCAGCTCCGGTAGCGGGAGCACTGAGGGAGGCGAAGGGACCCTCTTGGTGGCCGTCGCCGCCAACGAGTTCGAGGGTGACTGCGATCCGTACCACCTCAGTGTTTTCGCCTCCTATCAGCCGGGAATCCCGCCGCCCCTCTGAGGACCGTTCGCCAGCGATTGACTCCCGGGGCAGTCGACGTTAAGAGGCATCGCCAATATGAGCCAGTACCTGTTCACTTCCGAATCGGTGACCGAGGGTCACCCTGACAAAATCTGCGACAAGGTCAGCGATTCGCTGCTCGATGCGTACCTCGGCCAGGATCCCAAGTCTCGGGTCGCGGTCGAAACCATGGTCAAGACCGGGTACGTGGTCTGCGGCGGCGAGGTCACTTCCAAGGCCAATATCGAGATCGCCAAGATCGTTCGAAAAGCCATCACCGACATCGGCTACACCGACTCGTCGATGGGCTTCGATGCCGGGACCTGCGGTGTCCTCACAGCGGTAGAGCAGCAGTCTCCGGACATCGCTCGGGGCGTCGACTCGAGCGCGAGCAAGGAGCAGGGCGCGGGCGATCAGGGCCTGATGTTCGGCTACTCCGTCAACGAGACGCGTCAGCTCATGCCGATGCCGATCGATCTCTCCCACAAGTTGGCGCGCAGGCTGACGCAGGTTCGCAAGAAGAACATCATCGAAGGGCTCCGCCCGGACGGCAAGACTCAGGTCACCGTCGAATACGAGAACGACAAGCCACGTCGTTTCGACGCGATCGTCGTATCGACTCAGCACGCCGAAAGCGTCAAGCAGCGAGCCCTTCGCGACGCGATCATCGAAGAGGTCATCTTACCGACCCTTCCGAAGAAGATGATCGACAAGAAGACCAAGTTTCACATCAATCCGACCGGCCGCTTCGTCGTCGGCGGACCCTACGGTGACGCCGGGCTGACCGGTCGCAAGATCATCGTCGACACCTACGGCGGCATGGGCCGGCACGGCGGTGGCGCTTTCAGCGGCAAGGACCCGAGCAAGGTCGACCGCAGCGCAGCCTACTTCGCGCGCTACGTCGCGAAGAACATCGTCGCTTCTAAGGTCGCAACGCGCTGCGAGGTCCAGGTCGCATATGCGATCGGTGTCGCGCGGCCGATGGGTGTCTACGTCACGACGTTCGGTACCGGCGTCGTTCCGGACGAGAAGATCAGCAAGATCGTCTCCAAGATCTTCGATTTCCGCCCCGCGGCCATCGTCGACACGCTGGATCTCCTTCGTCCGATCTACACTCCGACCGCCGCCTACGGTCACTTCGGGCGCACCGAGAAGACCTTCACCTGGGAACGCACCGACCGGGCCGATGAGCTGCGCAAGGCGCTCATGCCCAAAGGCCGGCGTTAGGGCTCTTCAGCGCATCGCGCTACACTAGCCTTGCCATGCCGGAGCCACCTCTTTCGACGCTCTCGGGTTGGGGCCGGCATTCGGCCCAAGGGCGGGAGCGTCTAGGCGAAGATCTCGAGCGCATGAGCGGCGACGCTCGTCTGTGCCGGGGGCTCGGACGCTCGTACGGCGACGCGTCGCTTCCACCCGACGACCAACCTGACGTTCTGAACACGAGGTTCGCGGATCGGATTCTCGACTTCGATCGGGATTCCGGCCGGTTCCGGGCAGAGTCGGGCCTCGCCCTGAGCGAGCTCAATCGGCTCTTGATGCCGCGCGGCTACTTCACTCCGGTCTCGCCAGGCACGAAGTTCGTCACCCTCGGAGGGATGGTCGCCGCCGACGTCCACGGGAAGAATCAGCACAAGGACGGAAACATCGGCGATCACGTGCAATCGCTGCGAATGCGTGTGGCCGATGGGCGCGTGCTGGACTGCTCCCCCGAGCAACACCCTGATCTCTTTCGGTCGACGATCGGTGGGATGGGGTTGACCGGCCACATCCTTGAGGTCGAGCTCGGTCTTCACCGAATCCCTTCGCAATGGATCTGGCAGGAGAGCCGCCGCATCCACGACATCGACGAGTTCCAGGACGCCCTCGAAGATGCCGCCCCGGAATGGCCGTACACGATGGGCTGGATCGATTGCCTCGCGCGCGGCAAGAACATGGGTCGGGGCATCCTCATGACGGGACGCTGGGCGGAAGCGGACGAGGCGCCCGACCAGGCGCCGAAACCGGGTCTTCAACCACGACTGCGTTTCGATTGGCCGGCCTGGGTCCTCAATGGGCTCACGATCCGGGCGTTCAACGAGCTCTACTATCGCAAGCAGTGGCGGCATCGTTCGAGCGGCCTCGTCAGTCACGAATCCTTCTACTACCCGCTCGACGCGATCGGTTCCTGGAACCGCATGTACGGTCGGCGGGGGTTCACGCAGTACCAATGCGTCCTGCCGCGTGAGGCCGGGCGGGGCTCGGCGCGGCGCGTCCTCGAGGTGCTCACCGCGCGCGGTGGAGCGTCGTTTCTCTGCGTCATCAAAGACTTCGGCCGAGAGAGCCGCGGGGTTCTCTCCTTTCCACGACCAGGGATCACGCTCGCGCTCGACGTCGCCGTTCGCGACGATACGCAAGAGCTCGTGGATGCCCTCAACGAGCAGGTCATCGAGGAGGGCGGCCGCATCTACCTCGCCAAGGACTCGTTTACGCGGCGCGAGCACTTCGAAGCGATGGAAGGGCCGCGCCTGGACGAGTTTCGGGAGATCCGAGAGCGATGGGACCCAAATCGTAGGTTCCGGAGCGCGCAGTCGGTTCGCCTGCTAGGGGACTGAAATGAAACTTGCCGTTCTGGGAGCCACCAAGGGGATGGGACGTGCTCTGGCCCGTCTGGCGGCCGAGCGAGGGGACGAGCTCTGCATTCTCGGCCGGAACGTTGCCGATCTCGAACGCAGCGCAGCTGACCTCGGCGTACGGGGCGAAGCCGGCAGCGTCGCTGTGGTCGCCTGTGACCTCGAACGGCCCGAGATGTTCGGCTCTGCGATCAGCCAGGCCAGGGAAGCCCTGGGCGGCTTGGACGCTGTCGTCGTAACCGCCGCCATATTCGCGACTCAGGAAGAGCTCGAAGCGGACGCGGTGCTCGCCGAGCGTCTCTTGAGCATCAATTTCACCAACACGGTGCTCTTCTGCGAGGCGGCGAAGCGGGCACTACTCGAAGAGGGGGGCGGCACCTTGTGCGTCTTCAGCTCCGTCGCGGGGGAACGTGGCCGCAAGCCGGTGATCATCTACGGCGCCGCAAAGGCAGGCTTGAGCCGCTACCTCGAGGGCCTGGATCACAAGCATCGCTCCGACGGCTTGCACGTG
This sequence comes from Polyangiales bacterium, assembly GCA_048550275.1. Taxonomy (GTDB): domain Bacteria; phylum Myxococcota_A; class Polyangia; order Polyangiales; family Houyiibacteriaceae; genus SG8-38. The sequence continues at coordinate 2,434 of JBLYYU010000164.1, read as the reverse complement.
ATCACCGTGAAACCGGGTTTCGTGAAAACCAGCATGACAGCGGGTCTCGAACCGCCGCCGTTTGCTGGCGAGCCCGATCAAGTCGCGGAGCGTGCCCTCTCGGCCATTCGGCGAGGCACACCCGTGGTCTATGCCCCCGCGCCATGGCGGCTGATCATGGCTATCATTCGCGCTCTTCCTCGTGCGGTGATGCGACGAATCAGTTTTTAGCGGCCGCAGTTTCGATGAATTGCCGGATGTCCGGACGGTTCGCGCGGTAGGCGGCTGCCACGTGCAGCGCTCCATTGAACGTGCTGATCAGCACCACGCCTCCGACGAGACCTTCGAACATGCCCTCGGGTTGGTCCGAGGGGACTGCGTTGAAGCTCTGCTGAATGTGAGAAACGAGCGTCACCGTATAGGCGACGATCCAAAGCAGCTTCGCCGTCACCGCCTGCTTGATCCACCAGAGCGCGAGCCTTCTACGCCAACTCAAGAGGAAGCTGCCGATGAGCACGAGGGCGGACACCGCCACGTTGGATGCAGCCATTGGCCTGCGGTACGGGTTGCTGAGCTGGGCTTCGAAGAGCTGAATGGCAGCGTCAGTGAGCTCGACGTCCGGATCGTAAAGCTCGCGGACGTCTTCCTTGATAGGCGCCATTGATAGATTCGAGACGCCCCTAATCACCCCGGCAATGCCCAGCATGGTCAGCAGCGTCGAGGTCAGCAGGATCGCGATTACCATCCTTCTTTCGTTTGATTCGCTCACCATCGACGGGTCGAAGGGTTGTACCCTGGCCGGGGGGCGCGATCGACCCCAAAACCCAGGAAGCGATGTTGGCCGTGGAACCCAGCCGTTCGAGCGTTTTCGCAGACTCTCACGAGCGTGACGATTTCACCGCCGATCGGATCCGCTGGCTGATCGACCTCCGATGGGTCGCGATGGCCGGCGTCCTCTTGGCCGCGGGGCTCGCGTTTGCTGGCTACTTTCCGGGTGTAGCCTGGCCGGTACTGCTTCTCGTCGTGGCGGCTGGCACTGTCTACAACATCATCTTGCTGAGGCGCGCGCCGGGGCCGGGCGCCGGGAAGCGAGAGGCGGTGTCGCAGGCCCTCGTCGACCTGGTCATGCTCACGGTGGTCCTCTGGGCCGCAGGAGGAATCTCCTCTCCCTTCATCGGGTTCTTCGTCCTCCACCTCGCGCTCATCGGCATCCTCGGGGGGCCCGGCGCAACCTTCGTGGCGACCGCTGCAGCATTCGCTGGCGCTGGCTTCCTCGCACTCAGCGAGTGGGTTCCCGTCCTGAGAATCGGCGTCTGGGATCCTCCCCCGCCCTGGGACACCATTGGAAACGTTGCAGCGTTCATGACGACGGTGAGCGCGGCGGCATACGTGGTGCTGCATGCCGTCCGTGAGCTGCGGGACCGTGAACGGGCGCTTGCTCGAGCACGAGATCAAGCCGAGCTCGAGTATCAGGTCATCTCGAATACGCTCGACGAGCTGGAAGCTGGACTCGAAGTCGTCTCGCCCGACGGCCAAATCGAATGGCGAAATCGCTTGGCCGATGAAATCGCGCCCACGCCGACGGTTGAAGGCGCATGGGAATGCCCGGTTGCCGAACGCGGTTGTGAGACGCAGCCTGCGGGGCTCTGCCCGGTCTGGCGTGCCCGAGACGACGGCGCCGAAGGCCGCTGCCGTTTCAACGTCAGCGACAAGTCCTACGAGATGCTGTCGTTTCCTCTGGCGTCGCCGCGCGACCTTCCTCCGCGCATCATGAACCTCTATGTCGACCGTACGCAGATCCTCCACGCCGAACGCCGTCTCCTTCATGCCGAGCGCCTGGCGAGCCTCGGGCGGGTGGCTCAGGGCGTTGCGCACGAGCTGAATACGCCTCTCGCCACAATCCGAACTCTCGCTGCCGACATGCGCGAAGCGATCCGCTCGCTAGGTGGGGACGAGGCACTTCAATCGGATCTCGCCGAGTCAGCGGCGCTGATCCGCGACGAGACCGGGCGGCTCGGGCGGATCACCCATTCGCTGCTCACCGGCGGAACGCTCCCTCGACTTCGCCTGAGCTCCTCCGCCCCATTGCTGCCGATCGTCAAGCGCGCCCAGGCGCTCGTCTTCGCGGGTGCACGGGAAGGCGGTCCGGAGCTCGACCTGAGCGATTCGGTTCGAGAACTGTCCGTCGTCGCCGATCCGGATCGGCTCCTCCAAGTGCTGGTGAATCTCTTGCAGAACGCCGTCGACGCGAACCGGGAAGCAGGCGCTCGGTTGGTTCGGCTCTCAGCCGAGAGGCGAGGCTCGGTCGTCGAGCTCATCGTCGACGACGAAGGGCCGGGTATCGACCCTGGAATCGAGGGGCGTCTTTTCGAGCCTTTTGCGACGACGAAACCACCAGGGGAGGGCACCGGTCTCGGCTTGTACGCATCGTACATGCTCGTTCAGACGATGGGCG
>JBLYYU010000163.1:0-4647 GCA_048550275.1 Polyangiales bacterium | reverse complement strand
TCGCAAACAAGTCTCACTCGAATCGTCCGTGCCTGAACGACCGATCGAATTCGAGGGCGATCTGACCCTGCTGGAGCAGGCGATCGGCAACGTCGTTCAGAACTCGATCCGCTACAACAGACCGGGCGGTCATGTGGCCGTAGTCCTCGACGGAAACGACCGAGACTGGCGCCTGAAAGTGATCGACGACGGTCCCGGTATCCCCGAGCAGGAACGCGAGGCCGTCGTAGCGGCTTCGTACCGAGGCAGCGAGGCCCGGACCCGGCACCCGCACGGCATGGGACTCGGTCTCCACATCGCGAGCGACGTCGCGAAACGGCACGGCTTGAGCCTGACACTCGGCGACACCGACGGCGGCGGCCTCACGGTCGAGATCCGCAGAGGGCGCGATACTTGACCGGAACGCCGGTCCGTGCGGGAATTGCGGGGCGGAGGCGCGATGTTCAAAGAGATACTGCAAGACCTCGTCAATCGGACCGACGGAGGAGTCGCCGGGCTCCTGATGGCCTCGGACGGAATCGCGATCGATCAATACGCGACCGGCGAGGGGCCGTTCGATATCGAATCGGTGGGCATGGAATATAGCGTCGTTCTCAAGGGCGTTCAGCGTGCCGGCGAGATGCTCGACACCGGCAGCACCAACGAGGTCTCGGTTCAGACCGAACGCCTCACGACGGTCGTCCGAATGCTCACCGATGAGTACTTCGTCGCATTGGCCGTCGCCCCGGGCGGAAACGTCGGCAAGGCGCGCTACCTACTGCGGGTCAGCGCGCCGGCGCTGATCGACAACCTCTAGCGCCATGCCTGCCGCGGCAAAACGCATCCTGGTTCTAAACGGCCCCAACCTCAATCTGCTCGGGACACGGGAGCCAGATGTGTACGGAGCGACCACTCTCGACGACATCGAGAAGGCGCTGAAGGACCTGGGACGAGATCTCGGTGCGTCGATCGAATGCCGGCAGTCGAACCAAGAAGGTCAGCTCATCGACTGGCTCCACGACGCCCGGGGTTCCTTCGACGGCGTGGTGATCAACCCCGGCGGATTGACGCACACCTCGGTCTCCTTGCGCGACGGGATTTCTGCAACGGGCTTGCCCGTGATCGAAGTTCACATCTCGAACACCGCGGCGCGCGAATCATTTCGTCATCAATCGGTCACGGCTGCCGTGTGTATTGGCTCCGTGATCGGCTTCGGAAAGAACAGCTACGCGCTTGGCCTTCGCGCCCTAATCGACTATTTGAACGCTGCCGGCTGATCGAACCTCTGCCGGGGAACACCATGAAGCTGGACCTGGATCAACTGCGCGATCTCATTCGACTCCTCGACGAAGCGAATCTCACCGAGATCGAAGTCGAGCATGACGACGATCGCATTCGCATTCGACGCGATCCGGCTCCAGTGCCTGGCGCTGCCTCCGGCGGGGCAAGCGCGCCGGCAACGGACTCGAACCCAACGAGCTCGAGCGGAGCATCCACGGCCGAAGAAGACGACGGCGCCTATGTCACGTCGCCGTTCGTCGGCACGTTCTATCGCGCGCCATCGCCCGACGACGACTCTTTCGTCGAGGTTGGGGATTCCATCATGCCCGGTCAGGTGCTCTGCATCGTCGAGGCGATGAAGCTCATGAACGAAATCGAAGCCGAAGCATCGGGTACGATTGTCGAAGTCCTCGTCGAGAACGGCAAGCCCGTGGAGTACGGCGACCGGCTATTTCGAATCGAATCGAGCTGAACGTGTTCGAGAAAGTTCTCATCGCCAACCGGGGGGAGATCGCACTTCGCGTGATTCGTTCCTGCCGCGAGCGCGGGCTTCGCACGGTTGCAGTGCACAGTGATATCGACGCGGACGCCTTGCACACGCGCTTGGCCGACGAAGCGATCTGCATCGGGCCGGCCGACCCCGCCAGAAGCTATTTGCATATACCGGCGATCATCGCAGCCGCAGAGGTAACGGGCGCAGACGCAGTGCATCCGGGATACGGCTTCCTGTCCGAGAACGCTGAATTCGCCGAGACATGCGCCCAATGCGGGCTCGAGTTCATCGGGCCGCTTCCAGAGCAAATGCGGCAGTGGGGGGACAAGGTGAGCGCCCGCGCATTGGCGAAGTCGCTCGGCCTTCCAATCCTGCGCGGCACGGAGCTCGTCGAAGATGTCGAAGACGCGGTCAAAAAGGCCGAGTCGCTCGGATTTCCCGTGCTCTTGAAGGCATCTGGCGGCGGCGGCGGACGGGGAATGCACGTCTTGCAGTCGACGGAAGAGCTCCGCTCGGTCTTCGAAACCGCGCGTGCCGAATCGCGCGCGGCGTTCGGAAACGACGCCCTCTACTTCGAGAAGTTCATCGAGCGCCCGCGGCACATCGAATTTCAGATCCTCGGCGATAGGCATGGGAACATCCACGTCCTGGGCGAACGCGAGTGTTCGATTCAAAGGCGCCACCAGAAGATCCTGGAAGAGGCTCCGAGCGTCGCTCTCACCACCGAGATGCGAAACGACATGTCGGCCACCATCCGCCGCGCCATGGGCGAGGTTGGGTACGTCTCGGCCGGAACCCTGGAGTTCTTGCTCGACGAGAGCGGCGAGCTGACGTTCCTCGAGATGAACCCTCGCATCCAGGTCGAGCATCCGGTCACCGAGCTGGTCATGGGCATCGACCTCGTGGCGGAGCAAATCCGAATCGCAGACGGCCAAACGCTCGAGCTCCCGACGCGGCCGCTGACGCCACGCGGCCATGCGATCGAGTGCCGCATCAACGCGGAGGATCCGGACACCTTCGCGCCCTCCCCGGGAAAGATTACCGAGTTGCACATGGCCGGCGGGACGGGGGTCCGTGTCGACAGCGGGGTCTACGGCGGAGGGCGGGTCCCGCCTCACTATGACCCCTTGATCGCGAAGCTCATCGTACATGCACCGACACGTGCGCAGGCGATCTCGAAGATGCGCAGGGCGCTCAGCGAGACCATCATCGGTGGCATCCGCACCAACATTCCGCTCCACCAGAGGATTCTCGAGCACCCTGCCTTCGAAGAGGGCCGAATTTCGACTCGATTCCTGGAAGAGCTTCGGGCCTAGCGGTGTTGACCCGGACCGTGCGGCATTAGTAGACTTGTGTGGGTGTACTGAACGTACGGGGGCTTAGCAGGGGCTTTGGCGATTAATAGGAATAAGGTCTTGGACGCGGCGCGGAAGTACCAGTCGCGCGGTCAATACGACAAAGCGATCGCCCAGTATGAGAAGCTGGTCGCAGCCGACAAGCGGGACGTCCGGTCCCTCTTGAAGATCGGCGACCTGCAAGTTCGTGCCGGGAATCGCAGCGGAGCGATCGGGACCTACGAACAGGTCGCGAACCACTACGCCGCGCAGGGCTTCTTCCTGAAGGCCATCGCCGTCTACAAACAGATTCTCAAGCTCGACCCGTCGCGGCTCGACGCGCAGGTGCACCTCGGCGAGATGTACGAGCAGCTCCAGTTGGTGAGCGATGCGATGAGCGTCTTCGAGGACGTCTCGAACGCGTTCATGCGGGCGGGGGACACCGACCAAGCACTAGCCATGCTCGGCAAGATGGTGGACATCGATCCGGAACACATCCCGGTTCGCATCAAGTACGCCGAGGCGCTGTCTCGCGCCGGGCGCACGCAAGACGCAGCCGACGAGTTCCAGCAGGGCGCCACCCTTCTGAAAGACCAAGGTCGGCTCGAAGACTACATCAAGGTCGCCGAGCGGCTCCTCTACCACCGGAGCAACGATGTTCGCGTGGCCAGGGAGCTTGCCGAAACCTACATCAGCCGGCGGGACCCCAAACGTGCCCTCGCCAAGCTTCAGATCTGCTTCAAGGCCGATCCGCGCGACGTCTCGACTCTGTCCTTGCTCGCCGAGGCCTTTCTGATGCTTTCGCAGACGGACAAGGCGATCAGCGTTTACCGGGAGATCGCCCGGATTCACCGAGAGGCGCATAGGCCGCAGGAGCGAATGAGCGCCCTGCATCGCATCCTGCAGCTCAATCCGAGCGACAAGGAAGCGCGAGCCGCCCTCGAGAAGACAGCATCTGCGTCGGGACAGCATTTGGCGCCGCCCGCACCCGGCAGCGTTGGGCAACCAGCGCCAGCCATGGGCTCGATGTCCAATGCCGAGCTTGGCGCGTCGGAGCTCCGCCGACCGCCGATGGGCGAGGTTGCCAACGCGAGCACGTACTCGGCTAGCGTTAGCGCGTTGTCGAGCGTGAGCGACCCATCCGGCCTGAGCGATGCCTCGAATCTAACCGGGACCTCGGGCGTCATGTTCCTCGAAGAGGACATCGAAGAAGGAAGCGCTCTCACCGGATCCTTGCCTGCGCTCTCCGAAGAACCGACAGGCCTCGGTGGCTCGTACCCTTCCGTTCCATCGGCGCCTCGGACGCCCGGAGGCGCGCGGGTCATCCCGATGCGGACGACCGATCCGATGACGTACACGGAGTTCCTCGCGCTGCCGCTTGTCAGCACGCAGGTGGCGGCCGCAACGGCCGCCGTGGCGCCGAGCCTCATGGAGCAAACACTCGAGCTCGCCGACACGTATCTGGTCGACGGCCTGTTCACGCAGGCACGCGCGATCGTCAGCGAGCTGCAGGTGACGCTTCCGAATCATCCTCTGGTGCTCGACAAGGCTCGCGAGATC
>JBLYYU010000162.1:0-3858 GCA_048550275.1 Polyangiales bacterium | reverse complement strand
CTTCACAGTTCTTCGTGAGTCCGAAAAACGGCGCCCCGGGAATAACCGCAATCGCCAGTTGTATGCTAAGCAGCCCCCCATGCGTTGGTCCATTCTCGTCATGATGTTGCTGAGTCTCGCCTGTTCCAAGAAGGAAGCGGCCCCGGCGGAGCCAGAGCAAGCCGCCGAAACCGAGCCGGCTCCTTCCCCCGACGGCGCCGAACCGAAGCCCGGCGAAATCGCCGCCCCTATGACCGCGCAGCTCCGACCGCTCGATTCACCGGAGCTGCCTCGTCAGCTCCAAAGCCCGGCTCCGCCCGTCGACGCGCCGCCGGTCGTCACGCTGATCGAGCCCGGCGATGAGCCTCGGCAGACGCTTCGCTGGGACGTGAAGCCTGGGGTCGAACATGAGGTGTCCTTCGCGGTGGGCTTCACCATTGATGCGCTCGTCGTGGTGATGCGAGTGGGCGAGCCGATCTACCTGGTGAACTACGACCTCACCCTCCGATCGGGCAAGGTCGAACGCGACGGCAGCGTGCACGTCGAATTCGAGGTCGACGATGTGACCGTCAACGAGAAGACAATCGGCGACAAGCGGCTCGGCCGCATCAAGAAAGCGCTGAGCTCAGCCAAAAAGATTAGCGGCAGCTACAAGCTGGGGCCGCGCGGACACATGACAGAGCTCGAAATGAACGTCCCCAAGGACGCCACGCGAACCGGGCACGACATGGCGGACAACCTGCGGTGGGCACTGCTCCAGATGACCCCAGCGCTGCCGCAGGAGCCTGTCGGCAAGGGAGCCCGGTGGAAGGTGCACGAGGGCCTCCAACAAGGCGGGATTCACGTCAACCAACTCAGCACGATCGAGGTCGTCAAAGTCGAGGGCAGCCGGGTCGAGCTCGCAACGCAGGCGCAGCAGACCGCCGCGCCTCAGGCGTTCAACAACCCTGGCATCGCGATCGTCAATCAGCTCAAGCTCTTGGGTGCGGAGGCGGACGGCTCACTCGACTGGGATTTGACCCAACTCGCGCCTAGGGCCGCCGACCTGAGCTCCAACGTCCTCAAGTCCGTCGACCAGCCCACGAAGGACCCCAAGAACCCCACGATCGAAGTGATCGTCAAGGCGAGCCGCGCGGTCCACTACGCCGCAGACTAGTTACTGCCTGCCGGTGTACTTGATGCTCAGGTCACCGTCCGGATTGTAGTAGAGGACGATCATCGCCATCGCGTCGACGGGTTCATCCGTGGTGTTGTTGTAGAGCGCCTCGATCTCGTACTCGTGGTCCTTGTAGATCCGGAAGCCCTCTTGGCTCGAGTAGTCGGTGATGTTGGCGATTTGATCGCGCCCGGACTGGTTCTCTACGTCGGCCTGAAAGAGGACCTTGCCTTCGGTCAGATCGGTGAGGCGCATGTACACCCCGTAGTTGTGTAAGTGCGCCCAAGCGAAATGAACCGTCCCGTCGATGGGGACGATGTTCCGGTCGAGCTTTCGCGTTTTCTGAAGGCCGGGCGGCACCATCCAGTGCAGCTTGAGCTTCCCGCCGAGCGGTTGCTCGACCAGCGCACAGTGCGTCGTCACGTCGTCACTGATCGGCGGCTCGTCTTTGCCCGGCTTGTACTCCTCGAGGTTCTCGACCTCCATGAGCAGGCTCGTCATGTAGAGCTTTTTCGGCCTTGGGGCGTTCCCGAAGTCGGAGTCCTTGAAGTACTCGAGCCTCGTCACGACCTTGGTCTGCTTGTTGATCTCGGCCTCGTGGTTGTTGAGCACCATCCCCAAGTAAGTGAGCGCGCGTTGGGGTTCCGGCTGCCCGCTGACGATGGCCGAAACCGGCATTGCGAACCCCTCGGGGAAGCGGATGTCGTCCGCCCCGGTTGCCATCGTCAATAGGCGGGTGCCATTGGGGAGCTGAAGCTGGCTATGGCAGAAAAACTCGTCACCCATCGGCTTCTGACTCGCCTGGTCCACCACGTCGGTGCGCACGGCCGTCACCCAGTCGAGCTCGGACGTGTCGAGACGCACGCGATCGAACGGCCCCTGCATCGAATGGTAAATCTGGTCGATCGGGAGCGTCTCCGTGCCGAATGTGGTCACCCGGGGCTTTGGCCCGGTCTCGGTCGCCCCGACTTGCGGCTTGAGCGAAGACGCGTTCGAGGCAGGGTCTCGCTCGCAGCTAACTGTAACGAACATCGCAGTAGCGATCGCGACGCCAAGCAAGATCAGATCGGAAGCTCGGTTCATGCCGACAGTATAGATCGTTTCACGGCGACCGCTTGAGGATCGACCGAAGGCGGCCTACCCTGAGAGGCTCCCCCTTTTCGAGGTGCCTCCCCATGAAGCTTAACTATGTGCGACTCACACTCACCCCGTTCTTCCTTTACGCGCTGACCCTGAGCGCGTGCGGCAGTGAAAGCCAAGGCGAAAAACCCCCGGTCGTCGTCATGAACATCGGAGGAGACAGCGGGTTCACAGGCTGCGTTCGCCCGAGCTACCCCCCCGAGCAGCCCAACCTTTCGATTCAGGACCCAGCGCTGTTCGTCACCGACAACGAGAATATGCAGGCCACCGCCCGGCCCGGCGCCGCCATCGAAGCGAGGATCACGGTCAACGCGGCGACTCGATACGCCCGAGTCGACCTCCAGGACGCCTGGGACAGGATCCCAGAGCGCCGCCGGCCTTTCGCGACCTGGGAACCAGAGAACCTGCCGATCAGCGGCGGGCGAACGCTCGACGTGATCCTCTTCACCGACGTGAATCAACGGTTCGGCCGCTACTACATGAAGGTCACCCTCTGCGGCCTGGATTGCGACGAGCAAGAAGTCGTATTCGACATCAACCCGGACGTGAATGAAAACTACGAACGAACGGTTTTCGAAGATGGCTTCGCGGTTCAAGTCGACCGAACGTGTATCGACCTCATCCCTCAGGGCACCGTACTAATTCAGTAGTGTTTTCGCGGCACGGCACCCCTGAAGGTCCGGTTCCGGCACGCGATCGGCAGTTTTCGGACTTCCCCAACTTCAATCCCCGATTTCAGTTCCTCGGGCGCCGCTCGCCGTCACAATTCGACAAGCCTCGCGACGCCGAGCTCGGTCAATCGCGTCCGACCGGGTCGGCGTGATTCGACGACAGCGCCGCGGACCCAACTCTGGGATCTCCTGCGTTTTGCGGAACAAGCTCACTACTGAACGCGCTCTTTGTAACTCAGCATACCGTGTGGGTTTTTGCGGGCTATTGTGTGCGCTCTCACAGAAATTTCAGAAGCGCCGCACCCCGCGAACAAAACAGCGGTTCAGGGTGTTGACATTCCGAATCGTGTTGAGATAGCCACTCCTTCGTGAACCCGTTCAATATGGCTGCGACCTCCGCAGCGAATTGTCTAATTCAAGGAGTGTTACGAATGAGCAAGACACGATTTACCCAATGGATCGTGCTCGTGTGTATCGGGTCCCTGGCAGCTTGTACAAGCGGCGAGGGCGGTACTACGGGCAATACGGAACTGAATGTCATTGTACCCAATGGGTACGACGCTGGGTCTTCGGCCCCGGCCCTGATCGACATTCAGGACGTGGAATACACGGTCGACTGCGCAGGAAACGATGACGTTTTCCTCGACAGCGCTGACAGCTTCGCGGACGAAGTTACCCTCAACGGTAACCTCGAAGTCCAGGACGACCGCACCAACGCTGCTGCCATCTACGGCGACCCGGCCATCGACGGCCAGGCCGAGATCTGGCAGGGCTTCATGGACCTCCCCCCAGGTCCCTGCACCATCGAGCTTCGCGCACGCGACGATGACGGCGAAGTCATCTGCACCGCGCAGGAGCCCTTCAACATCGCAGCGGACTCGACCACCAAGGTCAACATCGTCCTCATCTGCG
>JBLYYU010000161.1:0-19359 GCA_048550275.1 Polyangiales bacterium | reverse complement strand
GCGGCAAGCCCGCCGAGTTCCCCCTCAACCGCGTGATCAAGGGCTGGACCGAAGGCGTGCAGCTGATGACGGCCGGTGAGAAGCGCCGCTTCTGGATACCCGGTGCGCTCGCCTACGGTGAGGCGGCTGGGAACGACCCGCACGCACTCGTCGGACCGCCGCGCGGCACGCTGGTCTTCGATGTTGAGCTGATCAGCTTCAAGGAGGCGCCGAAGCCGCCTGACACCCCCAAGGATGTCGCCAAGATTCCGAAGAACGCGAAGAAGACCAAGTCCGGCATCGGCTCGCGAGTGCTCAAAAAGGGCACCGGCAAGGACCATCCCACGGCGAGCAGCCGCGTGACCGTGCACTACACTGGCTGGACCACCGACGGAGAAATGTTCGACAGCTCGGTCGTCCGCGGGGCTCCCGCTACGTTCGGCTTGAACCAGGTCATTCCCGGCTGGACAGAGGGCCTGCAGCTCATGGTCGTGGGTGAGCAGCGTCGCATCTGGATTCCGGAGAACCTCGCCTACGGCGGTCGGCCCGGACGCCCGCAGGGCATGCTGGTCTTCGACGTCGAGCTCCTCGGGATCGAGTAACGAGCTTTGCGGCGCCGCATTCGGCGCCAATCGCGTAATTTTCCGAAAAATAGATCCAAGTTGCGGACTCGTTCGTCTACCAGGGCCAATGAGGAGCAATCGATGAAGCAAGCAATCGCTATCTTGGGTTTGTGCGTCGCCATGGCTTGGCCGATGACGTCGCGCGCGTTCTGTGGGTTTTACGTGAGTGGGGCCGATGCCTCGCTCTACAACAACGCCACCATGGTCGTGATGATGCGCGAGGGGACCCGGACGGTGCTCTCGATGCAGAACAACTACCAGGGGCCGCCGGAGGACTTCGCAATGGTCGTTCCGGTGCCTGTCGTTTTGCAGGAGGACAACGTCAAGACGTTGCCGCCGGAGATTTTCTCGCGAGTCGACAAGCTGGCGGCGCCGCGCCTGGTCGAGTACTGGGAGCAAGATCCCTGTCAGCAGATGGTCGTCTACGAGATGGCTGCTGGGGCGCCGATGGCTCGCCGGCAGAAGTCGATGGGCAGGGCGAGCGCCGAAGACGACTACGGTGTGACCGTCGAGGCGCAGTTCGAGGTCGCCGAATACGACATCGTCATCCTCAGCGCGAACGATTCGGGCGGCCTCGACAAGTGGCTCCGCAAGAACGACTACAACATTCCTCGAGGCGCTGAGAAAGTGCTTAGGACCTATGTCGAACAGGACACGAAGTTCTTCGTCGCCAAGGTCGACGCCGAGAAGGTGAAGTTCAAGAACGGCAGCGCCGTGCTTTCCCCCCTGCGCTTTCACTACGACGCTCCAACGTTCACCTTGCCGGTCCGGCTGGGGCTCCTCAACAGCTCTGGAAAGCAGGACCTGATCGTTCATCTGCTCGGAAAGCAGCAGCGATACGAGGTTGCGAACTACAAGAATGCGTCGATTCCTACCAACATTCGGGTCGATGACAGCGTGCGCAAGAGCTTCGGCTCCTTCTACGATGCGCTGTTCGAGCGAACGATCGAGAAGAACCCTGGCGCCGTGGTGACCGAGTACTCCTGGGATGCGACCAGTTGCGACCCGTGCCCCGAGCCGCCCCTCCGGCACGACGAGCTTGCGACGCTCGGCGCCGACGTTCTGGTACCCACGGAGAAGGACCCGTACTCGGACATTCCGGGTGTCGTTCCTCGGCGCCGACCTGCGCCCCGCTGGCGTCCGTCCGGCTTCGTCCTGACGCGGTTGCACTATCGCTACGACAAGAAGGGGCTCGACGAGGACCTGGTGTTCCGCGCGGCGGGTCCCATCGTGGGCGGCCGGGGGATGCCAGACCAGACGGGGCAGCTCGGCGAACGCCGAGCCCAGGCTTCGAGCATCAACAACTTCCAAGGGCGCTACGTAATCCTTCATCCCTGGGAAGGCGCGATCTCCTGCGAGAATCCGGTTCGCGGGACCTGGGGAGGTCCCCCTGGCGGGCCGGAGCCGCGGCCGTTTGCGGCGGGCAATACTGCATTGAAGGGCGCTGGCACGAAGACGCTGAGCAATCAGCTTCCCGGCCTCATCGAGACCGACATCCCGGAGCTGGACCTCAAGGCCGGCGCGGTTGAAATGAAGCCGAAGCTCGATCCGAAACCCGATGACGCCAAGGGCGACCCGACGGGTGACGCCGGCAACTCCGATGGCTGCACCGTGAGCGCCGCCAAGACTGCGTCGCTCGGTTGGATTGCGCTGGGCATCGTTGCTATGGGGCTCATCAGGAGACGCATCGCACGATAGTTTATGGCGGAATTCATCTTCACGATGAAGGGGGTGACCAAGGTTCATCCCCCGGACAAGAAAATCATCGAGGACCTCTATCTCTCGTTCTTCCCGAACGCGAAGATAGGGGTCATCGGTGTTAACGGCACTGGTAAGTCCTCGTTGCTGCGCATCATGGCGGGCGTCGACGAGAGCTTCACGGGGGAGGCGTGGCTTCGTCCGGGCGCGAAGGTCGGCTATTTGCCCCAGGAGCCGGACCTCGGGGACGCGAAGACCGTGCGCGAAGCGGTGGAAGCCGGGGTTGGCGAAGTCCGCGCGATTCTCGACGAGTTCAACGAGTTGAGCATGAAGCTCGGAGAGCCGATGGGCGACGACGAGATGGCCAAGCTGCTCGACAGGCAAGGCGCGCTCCAGGACAAGATCGATGCCGTCGATGGCTGGAACCTCGAGAGCACACTCGAGATCGCGATGGACGCGCTTCGCTTGCCGCCGGCCGATGCGGACACGGCCACTCTCTCGGGTGGGGAAAAACGTCGCGTCGCGCTCTGCCGTTTGCTGCTCGAAAAGCCCCAGCTCCTGCTGCTCGACGAGCCGACGAACCACCTCGACGCCGAGTCGGTCGCCTGGCTGCAGGGCTACCTTCAGAAGTACCCCGGCTGCGTGATTCTAGTCACGCACGATCGCTACTTCCTCGACGAGATCGTCGATTGGATTCTCGAGCTCGACCGCGGGGAGGCACATCCTTTCGAGGGCAACTACTCCCAGTGGCTCGAGGCAAAAGAAGCCCGGCTCGTCCAAGAGGACAAGAAAGACAGCTCTCGAAAACGAAAGATCACCCGGGAGCTCGAATGGGTTCGCTCTTCGCCCAAGGCCCGCCAGGCCAAGAGTAAGGCGCGCATCACGGCGTTCGAAAGCTTGGTCGCCGATGCGGCGAAGGCGCGGCGCGATCCGAACGAAATTCGTATTCCGCCGGGTCCCCGCCTCGGAACACAGGTGTTCGAGGTCAACGGCGTGACCAAAGCCTACGGCGACAAGCTCCTGTTCGAAGACTTGAGCTTCCTCGTCCCGCGCGGCGCGATCGTCGGCATTGTTGGGCCGAATGGAGCCGGCAAGACGACTTTGTTCCGGATGCTGGTCGGTGAAGAAGAGCCCGACGCAGGCACGATCGTCGTCGGCGACACGGTATCGACCTCGTACGTAGACCAGAGCCGCGACTCGCTCGACGCCACGAACAACGTATTCAAGGAGATCACCGGCGGCGCGGACGAGATCGACGTCGGCGGCGGAACGGTGAAGTCCCGCGCCTACGTGGGCTGGTTCAACTTCCGTGGAAGCGACCAGCAGAAGCCGGTCAAGAATCTCTCTGGAGGCGAACGGAACCGGGTGCACCTGGCGAAGCTCCTCAAGAGCGGGGGCAACGTCTTGCTCCTCGATGAGCCAACCAACGACATCGACGTTGAAACGCTCCGCTCACTCGAAGAGGCGATTCTGAGCTTCCCGGGTTGCGCGTTGATTATCAGCCATGATCGCTGGTACCTCGACCGGATCTGTACTCACATTCTCGCCTTCGAGGGTGACAGTCGGGTCGTTTGGCACGAGGGCTCGTACGCCGACTACGCCGCAGACCGCAAGGCCCGCCTAGGCACCGAAGCCGACGTCCCGCATCGGATCAAATACCGGAAGTTCTCCCGCTAGGCGCTGGAGAATGCCGTAGTGGCCGCGACCAGGCGAGACGCAATTTCGGGCTCCAGGGCCGAGTGACCGGAGCGCGGAGCGATCTCGAGCCTGCTGTTGGTCAGGGCGCGGTGCAGCTCGAAGGCGCTCTCCGCCGGGCATACGACGTCGTACCGACCCTGGACGATCACGAACGGGATCTGCTGGATTCGGTGAACGTTTTCGAGGAGCTGGTTCTCGCTCTGAAAGAAGCCGCCGTTGATGAAATAGTGGCATTCGATTCGGGCGAACGCCTCGGCGAAGGTTTCGTCTCCGGTGCGAGCGATCAGCGTCGGGTCGGGGACCAAGCGACTGGTGCTGCCCTCCCACATGCTCCAAGCCCTGGCCGCACGGATGCGTTCACCGCGCTCGTTGCTGGTTAGCCGCCGATAGTAGGCGCCGACCATGTCATCGCGCTCTTCCGTGGGAATGGGCTCCAGGAACTTCTGCCATGCTTCGGGGAAGATACGGCTAGCCCCCTCTTGGTAGTACCAGCCGATCTCCCGCTGCCGGAGCAAGAAGATGCCCCGCAGAACCATGTCCGTGACGCGTTCGGGGTGTTGCTGCGCGTAGGTCAGCGAGAGGGTGCTTCCCCAGGAACCACCGAACAACTGCCAGCGCTCGATGCTCAGGTGTTCTCGGATTCGTTCCATGTCGGCGACGAGATCCCATGTCGTGTTGTTGCGCAGCTCCGCGTGCGGCGTGCTTCGGCCGCAACCTCGCTGGTCGAAGAGCACGATTCGGTAGACGGTCGGGTCCCAGAAGCGACGGTGCACGGGATTCGAGCCGCCACCCGGGCCTCCATGAACGAAAACAGCAGGCTTTCCTCGTGGATTGCCGCACTGCTCGTAGTAGATGGAGTGCAGGTCATCGACCCGAAGATGTCCGGCGTCGTATGGTTCAATCTCGGAAAACAGGCCTGACATCGACTGCTGGCATCACAGCACGTTCGCGGACTGGCGCAACCGACGACAGTGGCTATCTTGCCGCCGGGGCATGAGCCAAACCGAATACCAACGCCGCCGTACGTTCGCGATCATTTCGCACCCGGACGCCGGAAAAACGACTCTGACCGAGAAGCTTCTGCTCTACGGAGGCGCCATTCATGCGGCCGGCGCGGTGAAGTCGCGCAAGGCGAAGCGCTCGGCCGTCAGTGATTGGATGGCGCTCGAGAAGCAGCGCGGTATTTCCGTGACGACCTCTGTGCTCCAGTTCGAGTACGACGACATCCGTTGGAACTTGCTCGATACGCCGGGGCACAACGACTTCAGCGAAGACACCTATCGAACGCTGATGGCGGCAGACTGCGGAATCATGATCCTGGACGCCGCGCGTGGCGTCGAGCCCCAGACCCGAAAGCTCTTCCACGTCTGCCGAATGCGCAACACGCCCGTCGTCACCTTCATCAACAAGATGGACCGGCCCGCGCGCGATGCCTTCGCCTTGATGAGCCAAGTCGAAGAGGTGCTCGGCGTGAGCACGTTTCCGTTTACCTGGCCCATTGGAAGCGGTGACTTGTTTCAGGGCGTCTACGACCGAATCAACAAGCTCGTCATTCAATTCGAGCGCTCGGCCGAGGGGCAGGCAAAGCGCGCGGAAATGAAGGTCACGGGCATCGAGGATCCCGAGCTCGACAGCTTGCTCGGGGCAGAAGCAGCGCAGACCCTACGAGACGAGATCGAGCTGCTCGACGGAGCTGGCGAGGAGTGGGACGAGGAGCGCGTCCTCGCGGGCGGAATCACACCGGTCTTTTTCGGCAGCGCCCTCAGCAATTTCGGCGTCGAGCCGTTTTTGCGTTCGTTCAAGGACCTATGCCCGCCGCCCGGCGCTCGCGAGGCCACCGGCGACGTCGTGGTGAACCCTGCCGACGATCGCTTCAGCGCGTTCGTGTTCAAGGTGCAGGCCAACATGGACCCGTCGCACCGGGACCGGATTGCGTTTGCGCGAATCTGCTCTGGCAAGTTCGAGGGCGGCATGCGCGTTCACCACTATCGACTCGGCAAGTCCATCCGTCTCAACCGTGCCGAGCAGTTCTTCGCTCAGGAGCGCGAAAGCGTCCTCCAGGCGTATGCCGGTGACATCGTGGGCTTGTACGATCCGGGGCTCTTTCGAATCGGGGATACGCTCTCCACGAAGGGCCCGATGAGCTTCGACGCGGTTCCGCGTTTCTCGCCGGAGCACTTTGGACGCCTGCAGCTTCTCGATCCGCTGAAGCGCAAGCAGCTCCAGAAAGGGATTCAGGAGCTCTCCGAGGAAGGCACCGTGCAGCTCTTCCGGGAGCCCGGGCGCGAAAAGGATCCGGTGTGCGGTGTTGTGGGTCGCCTTCAGTTCGACGTGCTGATGTTTCGCCTCGAGCACGAGTACGGCGCCAGGGTGACGTTCGACCTTCTCCCTTATCAGCACGCGCGCTGGATCGAAGGCGCGGCGGACTGCGCGGAGCTCAAGGCCAAGCGAGTCCCGATGGCGGTGGTGGATAGGGATGGTCGCCCGGTAGCGCTTTTCCGGGACGAATGGGAGCTTGGCCGGGCCGATCGGGACAACGAGGCCTGGACCTTCCACGAGACGGCCCCGATCGTCGCCGCAGCCTGAATACGGGGATGAAGCCGGCGTCTAAAACCGGCATACTGATGGGCAAGAGGGGAACAATCGAATGATGAAGACCGCCACCAGACTCGGCCTGGTACTGGCCGCATCCATGGCCATACCTGCCGTATCCCAGGCAGACGCCACGACGTTTCGCGTGCGTGGCGACGGGACGAGCAAAGTGAAGTTCGTTTCCGATGCGCCGCTCGAGACGATGACCGGGACGAGCTCCAGGGTCAGCGGCTCGCTGAGCCTAGACCCTGCTGACATCACGAAGACGACTGGCACGTTCAAGGTTCCGGTCGTCTCGATGCGAACTGGAAATGACCTCCGGGACGAGCACCTTCAGGGCGATGGCTGGCTCGACGCTAAGAAGACTCCGAACGTCCAGTTCGAGATCACAGAAGTGGTTCTCGGCAAGAAGGACTCCGCCGAGCTCAAAGAGGGCAAGAACCGGAAGGTCCAAGTGAAGGGCAAGTTCACCGCGCATGGCGTAACAAAGCCCGTCGTCGCGAAGGGTACGGTCAACTGGTCCGGGAAAGAGCTGCGCATCAAAGCCCAGTTCACCGCCACGCTCGAAGACCACGACGTGTCTGTACCGTCGATCGTCCGGTTGAAGGTCGCGAACGACATCGCTGTCTCGGTCGACCTGACCGCGGTCGCCGCGAAGTAGCCCAGCTACGCCAGCCCGGCGCGCTCGAGGAGGGGATCGAGCTCTGGGCCCCGACCCATGAAGGCTTCGTAGAGCTTCTCGGCTTCTGCGCTGTTGCCCTGGGACAGGATCGTGTCCCGGAAGGCGCGACCGACCTCGGCGTTTGTGATGCCTTCCTGCTTGAAGCGGGTAAACGCATCCGCGTCGAGCACCTCCGCCCACTTGTAGCTGTAGTAGCCCGAAGCATAGCCGACGGGGTGGGCGAAGATGTGGCCGAACCCCGCGAGCATCGCGTAGTCGTCGGGCAACGGCGTTGCGGAGTGCGCTTGAAGGATTGAACGCGCGTACGCCATCACGTCGCCGTCGCGCGCCGCGTCGTAGTCACGGTGCAGGGCGAGATCGGCACCGGCAAACCCGAGCTGTCGCATCTGGGCATTCGCGGCACGGTACGTTCTGGCGCGCACCATCTTCTCGTAGAGCTCGTCTGGAATTCGCTCGCCCGTTTCATAGTGGGCCGCGAAGAGATCGAGCCCGCTTCGCTCCCAGCACCAGTTCTCCATGATCTGAGAAGGGAGCTCTACGAAGTCCCATGCGACGTTGGTGCCGGCCAAGCTTCGAACGCTCACTCGGCTGAAGCAGTGGTGAAGCAGGTGCCCAAACTCGTGAAACAGCGTTTCGACCTCGCGATGCGTGAGCAACGCAGGCTTCTCGCCGACGGGTGGGTTCACGTTCGCGCAGAAGAGCCCCAGCTGCGGCTGCATCTTCCCGTCTCGCTCTGGAGCGCTGATCAAGGAATTCATCCATGCGCCGCCGCGCTTGTTTTCGCGCGGGAACAAATCGACGAAGAAGGCCGCGATCATCGTGCCGTCCGAATCTAGAATCGAGTAGGCCTTCACATCCTCGTGCCAGACCCTAGCGTCCCGCTCGACGATTTGAACTTCGTAGAGCGCCTGCGCGGTGGCAAATAGCCCGTCGAGCACGCGGTCGAGTGGAAAATATGGACGGAGCTCTTCTTCGTTGAAGTCGTACTTGGCCTGCCGCTGCTTTTCCGCGTAGTAGGCGACGTCCCAGGGCTCGAGCGACCGCGCCGAGTCGCCTTCGATTCCGTTCCGGAACGCCTGGAGCTCCTGATTCTCCCGTTCAAAAGCTGCTTCCGTCCGGCCGCGCAGGTCGTCGATGAACGCCCGCGCGTTCTTGCCGGACTTCGCCATCCTGTCTTCGGTGACCAGGTCCGAGAAATCCTCGTATCCGAGAAGTCGAGCTTTGGCATCGCGAAGCTCGAGGATCCTCGAGATGATCGGCCGGTTGTCGCGGCCGCCGGAGACGGCTCGACCGTTGTATGCGCGCCAGACCTGCTCCCGGATCGCAGCGTCGTCCAAGTACGTCAGCACCGGAATCATGCTCGGCGCGTGCAGGGTGAACCGCCAGCCTTCGAGCCCCTTGGCTTTCGCGTTCTCCGCAGCTGCCTGCTTCGCGCTTTCAGGTAGCCCCGCGAGCTTGGCTTCGTCCTCGATCAGCAAGTCGAATGCGTTCGTCTCGTCGAGCACATTTTGAGAAAACGACGTCGTCAGCTTCGTGAGCTCGACTTCCATCGCGTGCAGCTTCGCCTTGTCGTCGGCGTCGAGCTCCGCGCCGTGCCGGCGAAAGTCGTCGAGTGTCTTCTTTAGGAAGCGCGCCTCAGTGGGGGGGAGTGCGGCCGCCTCCTCGGTTTCGGCGAACGCGCGCACTGCCTGGTAGAGCCCTTCGTTCATAGCGAGCTCCGACCAGAACGCGCTCACCTTGGGGCGCGTAGCGTTGTACGCGACTCGCAGCGCTTCGGTCGTTGCCACGCTCTCCAGATGTCCAACCACGGTCGACGCCCGTTCGAGCATCTCGGTGGCCTCTTCGAGCGCTTCGAGGGTGTTCGCGTAGCTGCGCGTTGCTTGGCTCGTCGCGATCGCGTCGATCGCGGTCCGGGCGCGGGCGAGTAGCTCGTCGATCGCCGGCTCGATCTGTGCGGCCTCGATTTGGTCGAAGGGAATCTCGAATCCGAGCTGGATCAACGGGTTAGCCATCGCTGAAGCGTAGCAGCGGGACCGGGTTTGCGCGGCTCCCTACCAAATGGTAGAGAGCCGGGTCGGGCGGCAGGAGCTCCACCGCACCGGCGAGTCGGGAGATTCGATATGGCGGTACCCACGCGTTACATCCTTCACCAGGGGCCGATGCTCGGCGCCCTAGCTCGGGCTGCCTTCGTCGCCGCGAAGAGCGCTTCGGGTCAGCCGAACTCGGCGCCGACTCAAGTTCCGGGTCCGATCATCTCGGGGCGGATACCTCCGAGACCTGCCGACCTCGTCCGGGATTACATCCGGCACGTGGGCGGCGATCCGGGCTGGTACAGAGGCCAAGTCCCTGCTCATCTGTTCCCGCAGTGGGTCTTCCCGCTTCAGGCGCGCGGCATCGAGGGCCTTCAGTATCCGATTCAACGCGTGCTCAACGGCGGCAGTCGATTGCAGATGAACGCGCCTCTCCCGCTCGGCGAGCCCTATGAGCTCAAGGTGCAGCTCATCGACATCGACGATAACGGCCGACGTGCCGTCGTCCATCAGCGCGCAACCACGTCGACGTCGACGCACCCCGAGGCGATCGTTTGCGACGTGTACGGCATCGTCCCGCTTGGCGGCGGGGACAAATCCAAGAAGCGCAAAGACGAGCGCCCCCGCGTTCCCGTCATGGCCAAAGAGCTCGCGCGTTGGAAGCTCGGGACCCATGTCGGCCTGGAGTTCGCCAAGCTCACCGGCGACTTCAACCCGATTCATTGGATACCGCCCGCCGCGCGCGCCAATGGTTTCCGCAACGTCATCAATCATGGGTTTTCCACGATGGCGCGTGCCGTCGAGGGTCTGAACCGATCTCTCTTTTCCGGCGACGTGACCCGTCTCGAGTCGATCGACGTGAAGTTCACGAAGCCCCTGGTCCTGCCGGCCAAGGTCGGCCTCTACATCGAAGATGACAGTGTGTACGTGGGGGACGCGCCCGGTGGCCCCGCCTATCTAGTTGGTACCTATTCAGTCAGGAGCTGAGCTCGCATGTCCGATCTATTGCTCGAGAATCCAAACGCCCGAAAACTGATCAAAACCCTCGGCTTGCCGATCCCGGTGCCGGAAAAGCTGGCTCGCGCAAAGGGCCCGTACGAAGAGCGCCCCTTGGACGACAAGCGAGTGCTCGTGGGCGGAACAGGCGCGCTTCAGAGCGTGCTGGCCCAAATTCTCACGAAAGCTGGGGCTACGCCTTGGGTTGTCGGGGACACCGACGCGGTGCTCGAGCCCTTCGTCGGGCCGGGCGAGGCCTGGGCCCGCCAGCCACGGTACGTGCAGACCGGAGAAGCGCCTGAAGGCGAAAAGATCGACGCGATCGTCTTCGACGGGACAGGTCTAGAGTCGCCAGACGACCTCCGTCAGCTCTACGATTTCATGCATCCTTGGATTCGTCGCTTGAACCGCTCAGCTCGAGTGGTCGTGATCGGGCGACCCGCAGGTGACGCGAAGAAGCCCGTTCAGGCCGCGACTCGCGCGGGTCTCGAAGGCTTCACGCGCAGCTTGGCCAAGGAGATCGGCGCGAACGGAACGGTCGCGAACAGCGTGTTCGTCGAAGAGGGTGCAGAAGGCCGGCTCGATCCGGTTCTTCGTTTTCTCTTGTCGCCTCGCTCCGCGTATGTGAGCTGCCAGCCGTTCACCGTTACCAAGCTCGCAAAGGGTGACGCTGCGCCGGAGACCCACGTGCTTGGCGGTAAGGTTGCGCTCGTCACGGGTGCTGCTCGAGGCATCGGCGAAGCAACGGCCGAGCTGCTCGCCGCTGAAGGTGCTCACGTGGTCTGCTTGGACCGGCCGGCGGACGACGGGCCGTGCAGCAAGGTCGCGCAGCGAATCGGAGGCTCGACCCTTCTGGTCGACATCACCGACGCGGACGCCCCCGAGCGGATTGCGGGGGAGCTCAAAGAGCGTTTCGGAGGAGTCGATGTAGTCGTCCACAACGCCGGCGTGACCCGCGACAAGACTCTCGGCCGCATGAAGGTCGACGCCTGGGACATGACGGTAGACATCAATCTCGGCGCGGTGATTCGAATCACCGATCGACTGCTCGCCGACGGGGTTCTTCGCGACGGAGGCCGCATCGTCTGCCTCTCGTCCGTGTCCGGAATCGCCGGGAATCGCGGGCAAACCAACTACTCGGCCAGCAAGGCCGGCGTGGTCGGATTCGTGGAGGCTTTGGCGCCCAAGGTTGCCAAGAAGGGCATCACGGCCAACGCCATTGCCCCGGGTTTCATCGAGACACGGCTCACGAACGCGATGCCGGTCGCGATCCGAGAGGTCGCTCGCCGAATGGCCGCGGTCGGACAGGGCGGCAAGCCCGAGGACGTCGGTCAAGCGATCACATTTCTATCCACCCCTGGCGCAGTGGGACTCACCGGCCAAACCGTCCGAGTATGTGGCGGCGCACTCGTAGGAGCATGACTAATGGCTAAGAAGAAGAATGGTTGGGGCAAGAAGCATCGCGCGGTCGTCGTGGCCGGCGTGCGCACTCCTTTCGTGAAAGCGTTCGGCAAGTTTCTGAAGCTCGATAGCATCGACTTGGGCGACATCGCCGTGAAGTCGCTCCTCGAACGGACCGACATTCCGCACCAGGAAATCGACAGCATCGTTTGGGGAGGGGTGATCCTGCCCTCGCACGCGCCGAACATTGCGCGCGAGATCGCACTCGACTTGCGCTTGCCTCCAAGCGTCGAGGGAATGACATGCACCCGGGCCTGCGCGTCGGGTTTGCAGGCGGTGACTCTGGCAGCTGCGGCGATCGAACGCGGCGAGGCTGACGTCGTGATCGCCGGCGGATCGGACTCCACCAGCAACGCCGCGCTCAACCTGCCGCAAAAGGCAGTTCACGCCCTCGCGCCGCTGGCGTTTGGCAAGGCCTCGACGCCCGCGGACTATCTTGCAGTCCTTTCCCAGATGATGCCGATCACCGACATTCTCCCCAAGATGCCCAAGATCGCCGAGCGAACCACGGGCGAGGTCATGGGCGAATCGGCTGAATCCATGGCGAAACGAAACGAGATCTCGCGCGAGGCGCAGGACCGTTTCGCCGCCCGTTCGCACCATCGAGCCGCTGACGCGATCGCATCGGGCCGGTTTGACCGGGAGGTCACGGCCGTAGAAGCCGAGGACGGATGGGTGCACAGCGACAACATCGTCCGTGGCGATACGACGTTCGAGAAGCTCTCGAAGCTACGTCCCGTCTTCTCGAAAGACGGAACGGTTACCGCAGGCAACGCGTCGCCTTTGACCGATGGCGCGGCAGCGGTCTTGCTGATGAGCGAGGAAAAGGCGCGGGCGCTCGGGTACAAACCCCTCGCGGCGTTCAGAAGCTGGTCGTACGTCGGAGTCGATCCGGCCGACCAATTGCTGATCGGCCCCGCTCTCGCCATGCCGAAGGCGCTCGACCGTGCAGGCATGGAGCTCAAAGACATGGGCCTCGTCGACATGCATGAGGCTTTCGCCGCGCAGGTGCTTTCGGTGACCAAGGCGCTCGCGAGCAAGGGCTTCGCGGAAGTCCGGCTTGGCAAGAGCAAAGCGGTGGGCGAAATCGACGAAGACAACTTCAACATTCACGGCGGATCCCTTTCGATTGGGCATCCGTTCGGCGCGACCGGCGCGCGAATGGTCACTACGGTGGCGAACGAGTTGGCGAGTGGCGGGAGAGAGACTGCGCTCCTTGGGCTCTGTGCCGCCGGAGGCCTTGGCGCGGCCGCCGTGCTCGAAGCGGTCCGCTGAGCGTGCGCCCGCGAGCGGCGGTTGCCGTGGCGCTGCTGCTCGTCTGCGCGAGCTGCACCGAGAAGGAGCCGAAGGGCCCGGGACGCATCGTCACCCTCGACACAGATGCGGCTGGTCTTTCGGGCCTGACCGTCGACAATCATGGGGCTTTCTGGGCGGCCGCGGAGGATGGCGACGCGGTCATCCGAATCGACCCGGAGACGTTCGGTGTCACCCGATACTCGGTGTCCGGCGGCCCGAACGGGGCAGAGCTCGAGGCCATGGCCTGGGTAGACGGCGCCCAGTTCGTCCTCGGGACTGAAACGCAAGACAAAGCACGCCTACAGGATGTGATTCTCGACGGCCGCCTGCGGGGCGACGGATTTGCGGTCCGTTCCGCCGGCGATCTCGACTACGCCCGCTGGGGCCTCACCGCCCCAGATAACCGTGGCATCGAGGGTATTTGTCACGTAGATGGCCTCTTGATCTTGGCGACCGAGCTCGTGGAACTGCAGCGCGGCCGTCGCTGGGCACCCGTCGGCATGTTCGATCCCAAGACACAGACATGGACGCCGCACCGCGTCGGCCTCAGCAGCAAGACCGGCAAGCTGGCGGCGATGAGCTGCAAGGTAGTCGGCGAGTCGATCGTCGCGCTCGCTGTCGAGCGTCACTTCGGCGTCTCGCGCCTGCTGCGCTTCCAGATTCCACGAGGCCCCGAGGCTCAGTGGATCGAGCCGAGCGTCGCGGCGGATCTTTCCGAAACGATCGAGCCGCTTCCCAACTTCGAGGGCTTGGCTTGGTTGGGTGATGGCTCGGCGGTTCTGGTGACCGACAACAAGTATCGGCGCGGTCCGCGCGGGCCGAGCCGCCTGTATTTCGTCCCCGCGAGCGCGATGCAATGAAGTCCGGTGCGCTTGCTTTTCTCGCCGCCTTTCTCGTGGCCGGGAGCGTACGAGCCGAGCCCATGGCGCTCGGTGACGATGTCGTAGCGCATGTCCGGCAGATCCACCTGAGCAACCCAGAGCGTCGCGACGAGGCGTTTTCGAAGATGGGCGGCTCGAGCGTCGCGAGCAAAGCGTTCCTTCACTGCTTCGCGTCGCCCTACGTCGATTTGGGCGAGCGCCCGGACCTCTCCCTGACTGTGGAGTATTTCGCCAACGGACGTCGAAATTCGTTCAACCGCGAGAGTACCGCCGCCGGCGTGAGCTGGAACCTCCGCTACGTGCTCGGAGGGCGCCCGGCGAATTTCAGAAACGAGCTCGAGGCTACGCAGGCCCGATGGGCCCTGGTTCTCTTCGGTGGCAACGACGCGCAGAACGAGAACGAGCGGGTGTATCTGAAACGGCTGGTCTATCTGATCGAACAGCTCGAGGACATGGGCGTCGTACCGGTGCTTGGTTCAGCGCTGCCGAGAAGGAACGCCTACAAGAACCGTTGGATCCGTCGCTTCAACGACATCACCGCGGCTGTCGCCAAACATTGGTCGCTTCCGTACGTCGACTACCATGCAGCGCTGAGCGCGCTGCCGCGAAAAGGTCTGGCGCGGGACGGCGTACACCCGAACGTCCTAGGGCAGGGCGGCGTTCGAGCCGCATGCCAGTTCACCGACAAGGGACTCAGGTACGGAAACAACGTGCGGAACCTGCTGACGCTGGAGATGCTCGACGCTCTGCGGCAGGCGGTGGCTGCTGACGAGGGCGGGAGCGCAGCGGTGGACGGGGACGCAGGCGCTGACGCTGGCACTGACACTGACGCTGGCACTGACGCTGGCGCTGGCACTGGCACCGGCACTGGCGCTGACGCTGGCACCGGCACTGACGCTGGCGCTGACACTGGCACTGACGCTGGCACTGACGCTGGCACTGGCGCTGACGCTGACACTGGCGCTGACGCTGTCGATCCGTTTCCCATTTCCACCCTCGTCTCCAAACCGACCCTCCCGGTGGCCGAGTCGCTTCCCAAGGGCTGCGGCGTTCCCAAGGCAGGGTCTCGCGTTTATCGTAGACGGGTCGAGCTCGGCGAGCGCGCACGCATTCGGGCATCCGCTCTTGATCTTGGCGGCTACAAGCATCGCGTCCTCTGGGTTCGGGTCGATGAAACTGGCGAGCGTTGCGTTCGGCGACGGACCCAGACCTTGGAGGTGGATTCGAAGGCCGGAATGTGGGATCTGCTGGTCGAAGTCTCCGAACGCGCGGCGGAGGACGGGCAGATGCTGATCCTCATCACGCGCAATCCACGTTGACGATGTCTACGGCCGACGAAATCCGCATTCACGAGATCTACGAGTCGATTCAAGGCGAGTCGACGTTCGCCGGGCTAGCTTGCGCGTTCATCCGACTCTCGCGCTGCAATCTCCGATGTAGGTGGTGTGACACCCCACAGGCCTTCGAGGGCGGAAAGATGCTGCCGCGCGCCGAAGTCCTCGAGAAGGCGCTTTCGTTTGGGACGCCGCTCGTCGAGCTCACGGGTGGCGAGCCCTTGCTACAAGCCGGCGCTATCCCGTTGCTCGAAGAGCTCTGCGATTCGGGACGAACGGTTCTCCTCGAGACCAGCGGCGAACGCGACATCTCCGAAGTGGACCCGCGCGTGCATCGCATCATGGACCTCAAGGCGCCCGGGAGCGGTGAGTCGGAGCGCAATCGTTGGGCGAACATCGAACTGCTCAGCAAGCGCGACGAGGTCAAGATCGTTCTCGCGGACGAGGCCGACTACCTTTGGGCTCGGGGCGTCATCCAGGAGCACGAGCTCGCCGATCGCGTGGGTGCCGTCCTGCTGAGCTGCGTCTGGGGCGAGCTCGACCCGAAGGACTTGGTCGCCTGGGTCCTTCGCGACCATTTGCCGGTGCGCGTGCAGCTTCAGATGCACAAGGTGATCTGGGACCCGGAAGCCCAGGGAGTTTGATGATGCCATTGGACCCGGAATTCATTGCCGATTGCCCCTACGGCCCCGAGGCACTCGGAATCGACGAGCTCGTCGAGGTCGACACGGAGGCGGGGATCGTGCGAGCCCGGATGCAGACGCGCCCGGACCTTCCCCTGACGCGGGACCAGCGAGCGCACCCGGTTCGACACCCGCGGCACGTGAGCGGAGGCTTCATGGTTCATCTGACGGGGATCCTCGGCTTCATGCACACGTACTACGTGCTCGGCCTTCGCCATGCGGACGGCTGGATCGGCTACGGCGGTCGCATCTACGACGCTCGATTCGCCTCGCTCGCTAAAATGGGTCCGCCCCTCGACATGGAGCTCAAGGCGACGAAGATTCGTCAGCGTGAGAATCAAGTGTTCGGCCGCTACGAGTTTCGCTTCACGCAGAGCGACATCTTGATTTACCAAGGCGACCAAGCGGCGATGTGGATGAGGGTGTCCGGGACATGAGCGCCAAGTCCAAGACCTTCACCGTCGAGACCGGCGGGAGGGGCACCACCGAGATCACGCGCCAAGTCCAAGACGCCGTTGCGGCTTCCGGCATCGCCGAGGGCCTTTGCACGGTTTTCATCCAGCACACGAGCGCGTCGGTCGTCATCAACGAGAATGCCGACCCAGACGTACAGCGCGACCTCGATGCGTTCCTATCGAGGCTCGTCCCCGAGGGAGACCCGCTCTACGTCCACACGATGGAGGGCCCGGATGACATGCCAGCCCACGTCAAAACCGCGCTCACCCAAACTTCCTTGGGCATTCCGGTGAGCGGCGGCCGCTGCCTTCTCGGCACCTGGCAGGGTGTGTTCCTCTGGGAGCACCGCCGCCGAGGGCATCGGCGGCGGGTCACCGTAACGGTGGTCGGCTAGGCGCCGACAGCTCCGAATCGCAGAGTCGTGGCCCTGCTGAGGCTCGCCTACGCCCGAGGTTGCGCCGGGGCGCCGCCTTCGGTGTACATCGACTCGATGTCGTCGGCGAAGTGATCGTTCACCTTGGCGCGCTTGACCTTCAGTGTCGGCGTCAGCTCGCCATCTTCGACGGTGAAGTTGCGCTTGAGAATGACGAACTTCTTGATCTGTTCGACACGCGCGAAGTGCGTGTTCATCTCATCGATGTGCGCTTGAATGCTCGCGTTGAGCTTCTCGCTCTTGTAGAGCGCGTTCGGATCCTCACCGTTGGCTTCGGCCCAAGCCGGGCCGGCCTCTGCGTCGATAGTCACCAAGGCGCTCAAGTACTTGCGCCGGTCGCCGATCACGACCGCCTCGTCGACGAGCTCGTGGTTCTTGATCGCCGATTCCAGGTTCTTCGGCGTGATGTTCTTGCCGCCGGCGGTGATGATGATGTCCTTCTTGCGGCCGGTGATGTTCAGGAAACCGTCGCTATCGAACGCGCCGAGGTCGCCCGAGTGCAACCAGCCATCTGTCAGCGTCGCGTCGGTGGCCTCTTGGTCCTTGTAGTAGCCCATGAACACGTTGGGGCCGCTCACCATGATCTCGTCGTCTTCCGCGATCTTGACCTCGACACCCGGGATTGCAGGCCCGACGCTGCCGAAGCGGTACTTCGTGGGCGTGTTGAAGCTGGTCGGCCCAGTATCTTCGGACTGGCCGTACACCTCGAGGATGACCAGGTCCAAGCTGGCGAAGAACTCGAGCACTTCGCGCGCGATCGGCGCAGCGCCGGTCACGCAGACTCGGGCGTTGCCCATGCCGATCGCCGGCAGGAGCTTGGAAAAAATGAGCTTGTGGGCGAGCCGATATTGCAGGCCTTTCGGACGGCCTGGGGTCTGGTTCGCCTCCCAGCCGACCTTCATCGCCCAGTTCACGAGCTTGGCCTTGACGCCGGTCGCGTCCTTGAGCTTTGCGGAAATGCCCGCATGGAACTTCTCCCAAATACGCGGCACCCCGAAGAAGATGCTGGGCTGCACCTCTTTGAGGTTCTCAGGCACCGCTTCGATCGATTCGGCGAAGTGCACCCGCGCTCCCGTCGTGATCGGGATGTGAAGCGTGAACATCTGCTCGGCGATGTGCGAAAGCGGCAGGTACGAAAGCGAGCTGTCCTCGGCTGTGATCGTCGTGATCTGAATGGCGACGTTGGCCGTCCACGCGAGGTTCTGGTTGCTGAGCATCACGCCCTTGGGTGGACCGGTCGTGCCCGACGTGTAGATCAACGTCGCGAGCGCGTCGGCTTGCAGGCTGTCGACTCGGTCGAGGTACGCCTGCTTTTCGACTTCGTCGCCTTTGGCCAAGAACTCGTCCCAGCTCATCACCATGTCATCGGAGATCGCCGGGCAGCCCTTCATCGTGATGACATGCTTCAGGTTCGGCATGTTCTCGCGCTCGAGTTGCACCTTCCGCCACTGGTCTTCGTTCTCGACGACGATGACCGGCGCGTCGGCGTGAGCCACGATGTACCGGACCTCGACCGGGGAGCAGGTGGTGTAGATGCCCGCCGGTGCCCCGCCTGCGCCCATGGCCGCGAGGTCGATGATGGCCCACTCGGGCCGATTGAAGCCCAGAATGCAGACCGTCTGCCCGGGCTCGAAGCCAAGCGCGATCAACGCGCGTCCCGCCTGCGTCACCTGATCGGAGTAGCTGCCCCAGTTCGTTGGCTTCCAGCTTCCGTTGTCGCGAACGTAGTATGCGGGGGCGTTCGGGGTCTTCTTTGCTCGTTGCAGGAGCCGATTGGGAATCGAGTCAGTCGCCACAGGGTCACCTCATGGGTTGCCAGCCGCTCACCGGCTGGGGACCGGCCAATATAGGTCAGGATCACCCCGAAAGGGAAGGGGCGCCGGGCCCAGCTTGTGCTAAATCGCCCGTCCACGGAGGAGTGGCCGAGCGGTCGAAGGCGGCGGATTTGAAATCCGTTGTAGGGGCGACTCTACCGGGGGTTCGAATCCCTCCTCCTCCGCCAGTTTGAGCAGGGCCGTGGCCGCGCCAGGGCCGTGGCCGCGCCAGCGCCAGGGACAGCGGTCATGACTAGGATCTCGGCTCCCGATCGGGTAGCGTCGCGGCGTCTTCAGGGAGGACACGATGACGCTGCAAGGAACGATGCTTTCGCGGATCGAAGGTTGGGCCAGTGCCAACCCCAACGATGCCGCTATCCATGATCGAACCGATATTGGCACCTGGGCGACTTCGACCTGGGCCGAGTACTGGGAGAGCATTCGGCGGGTCGGGAAGGGGCTCATGGCGCTTGGGCTTCAGCCTGAGGACTGCGTGGCGATCGTCGGAGCCAATCGGCGCGACTGGGTGATCTGCCAACACGGCATCAATGCGGCGCAGGGGATTCCGGCGCCGCTCTATACGACGCTTCTGCCCGAGCAGATGGCCTACATCATCAGCAACGCGCAATCGAAGATTGTCATTTGCGATGACGAGATTCAGCTTAATAAGTACTTATCGATCGCCGAAGGCGAGAGCCCCATC
>JBLYYU010000160.1:0-7939 GCA_048550275.1 Polyangiales bacterium | reverse complement strand
CCGAGCATCCCCTGGTCGACGTCATCACCACCGACGAGCAGCGCGACCAAGTGCTCGAATACGTCGAGCAGGCCACGAACACGAGCGAACGCGACCGGCAAGCGAGCAAGGACAAGACGGGAGTCTTCACCGGAGGGCGCGCGGTCAACCCGGTCAATGGAGCCGAGGTTCCCGTGTACATCGCGGACTACGTGCTCTGGGGCTACGGCACCGGCGCGATCATGGCGGTGCCCGCGCACGACCAACGCGACTTCGAGTTCGCCACGGCGCATGGCATTCCGATCATCGAGGTCGTCAGCAAGACAGGCGCTCCGAGCGGCGCTCCGTTGACCGAAGCCATGGTCGAACTAGGCGTCGGAGTGAACTCGGGCAAATACGACGGCTTGAAAACCGCCGAGTTCAAGAAGCAGGTGACCGCTGACCTCGAGGCCGCGCAGCAGGGAAGCGCACGGGTCGAGTACAAGCTCCGTGATTGGATCTTCTCGAGACAGCGCTACTGGGGCGAGCCGATTCCGATCTATTTCCCGGTCGAGACAGAAGGTGACCCGAGGGCTGGCGCCGCGTTCCGAATCCTCCACGACCAGCCGATCGCCGTCGAAGAGAGCGAGCTGCCCCTTCGTCTCCCCGAGCTCGATGACTACAAGCCGGGCGAGGACCCTGCCGGCGTCTTGGCACGGGCCGAGGACTGGCGCTTCTTCCAGAAAGACGGGCAATGGTACGCGCGAGAGACCAACACGATGCCGCAGTGGGCGGGGTCCTGTTGGTACTACATGCGCTTCATCGACCCGAAGAACGAGCAAGCGATCTGCTCAGCGGAGCTCGCCAAGCACTGGCTCCCCGTCGACCTTTACGTCGGTGGTGCCGAACACGCGGTCTTGCACCTTCTGTACGCACGTTTCTGGCACAAAGTGCTCTTCGACGAAGGTGTCGTTCCAAGCAAAGAGCCCTTCGCCAAGCTTGTGCATCAGGGGATGATCCTCGGCGAGGGCGGGCAGAAGATGAGCAAGTCGCGCGGGAACGTCGTGAACCCCGATGACATCGTGGCCGAGTTCGGCGCGGACTCGATGCGCGTCTACGAGATGTTCATGGGTCCGCTCGAAGCGACCAAACCTTGGAGCACAGGTTCGATCGCCGGCGTGCGCCGCTTTCTCGATCGTGCTTTCACGGTCACGACGCGTGCCGCGGCCGATGCCTCGGCAAACGAAGCGCTGACACGCCTGCTCCACCAGACGATCCGCAAAGTCACCGAGGACATCGAGGCGATGCGCTTCAACACGGCGATCAGCGCCATGATGGTCCTGAGCAACGAGCTCATGAAGCTCGACGAAGTGCCCACGGAGCCTCTGGAGACGCTCGCCAGGCTTCTCCACCCCTTTGCTCCGCACCTCGGTGAAGAGCTCTGGGAGATGCTTGGGCGTAGCCCGAGCGTTCAGACTGCACCGTGGCCCGTCTATGACCCGGCTCTTTGCGAAGAGGACGAGGTCGAGGTCCCCGTTCAGATCAACGGCAAGGTCCGCGGACGAATCAAGCTGCCGAAGGATGCGAGCGAAGAGCAGGCGCTCGCCGCCGCCCAAGAAGCCCCCGGCATCTCGACTCACCTCGAAGGCAAGCCACTGCGGAAGACCATCTGGGTCAAGGGCAAGATCCTCAACCTGATCGTCTGAGAGCGCGCTCGTCGGGCCCGGACCGGGCGCCTCAGCGCGCGGCGCCGCGCTTGAGCTCGGTCAGGACCAGCTTAGCTACCGACTTGAGCGTTTCGAACACGCCTTCGCCAGTCGTGGCGATGGCGTCGAAGTCCGGAACGTTCCCGGTATTGAGCATCGCTCGGAGCTCTTCGACGGTGGAGACGTTGGGCATGTCTCGCTTGTTGTACTGGATGACGTAGGGAAGGGCGTCGAGGTTGTAGCCTTGCTCCGCGAGGTTGGTGCGGAGGTTGTCCATCGATTCGATGTTCGCTTCGGCGCGCAGAGTCTGCGAATCCGCCACGAAGACGACGCCATCAACGCCCTTCAAAATCAGTTTCCTGCTTGCGTCGTAGAACACCTGACCGGGCACCGTGTACAGATGAAAGCGAGTCTTGAACCCGCGAATTTCACCGATTTCGAGCGGCAGGAAGTCGAAGAACAGAGTTCGCTCGGTTTCGGTCGCGAGCGAGATCATCTTGCCTTTCGCATCCGGATTGGTGCGATTGTAAATGTACTGCAGGTTGGTCGTTTTACCGCAGAGACCAGGACCGTAGTACACGATCTTGCAGTTGATCTCGCGCGATAAGTAGTTGATGAAAGACATCCCCCCAAGCCCCTCCTAGTCAATCATTGAACAAGTTGTCGATGTCGTCATCGGTTATCTCTGCGAATGGTGAACCCTGGAACGGGTCCTGTGCCTTTGCCATCACCATCTCGAAAATCTTCACCAGGTGCTCGGTTGCTCGCTTCACGCGAAGTCGAACCAAACCCAAGCTCGTCCGGTTGTCGAAGATGACCACCAGAATCACGCGACCGCTAATCACCTGAATGTGAACGTTCTGACGAACCCCCTCGTGATATTGCGTCGCGAACTCCTGCTCTCGCAGCAGCTGCGCGATGCCTCCAGTGGCAGCGATGTTACCCGCTGCAAGGGAGGCCAGGGAAGTCGTATCGATATCCCCCGTGTCGCCCGAGGCGCTGATGAGCTGGCCGTTCTTGTCGACGACGAACACCACGCGCGCATTTGCATCCTGGACGAGCCTATCGGTCACGGCCTGGACCTGGGCAAACTCCTCCTCGTACATCACCATCTGGGGGCTTGCCATGTTCTGAGCCGTGCTCCTTCGCCTTCTTCAGTGCTATGAGTTCCTAGCAGAGCGCTAGTCGCCGGTAAAGATTTCCGGCCCCACCACTTTCAGCATAACAGGCCGTCACTATAGGCAAAAACGATGCTTCGTTTCCTCTTCCGCGCAATCCGGAATCTACTGTGCGTGCCGCTCCTGCCGTTTTGGGCGATCGCCCGATGGCTTTCACGACCCAAGGGGCGTTGGATCGTCGTTCGACTCAAGCCGAGGCTCGTAGAAGCCCGCCAGCCGCTTCCTTGGCTGCAACGGCTCCTCGACGCGAGGTCCCTCCGCCGGACCTCCTCGCTGGCGGCGGTACGCCGGCTAGCTGATTATGCGATCAGGGATCCGCGGGTCGACGGCGTCGCCTTGGTCCTTCCTCCGCTTCAAGCGGGCTGGTCGGTCTGTCAGGGCCTCCGCGATCAGATCCTTCGCCTCAGGGATGCGGGAAAGAGCACGACGGTGTCCCTGCCCCGAGGGGGCGGCCACCGCGAGCTCTACGTCGCAGCGGCGGCAGAGCGAATCTACATGGCCCCTCAATCGACGATCACGCTTCTCGGGCTCTCTGCCAGCTCACACTACGTGAAGCCCTTGCTCGAGCGGATCGGCGTGGAAGTCGAGCCGTTTGCGCGCAAGGAATACAAGACCGCGGCGGAGCGCTTGACTCGCGACTCGATGAGCGAGCCGCAGCGCGAGCAAGTGCAAGCGCTCATCGATGGACACACCGACGCGCTCCTCGGGGCTCTCTCTCAACGGACGGGCAGGACTCCGGAACAGACGCGTGAGCTCTTCGAGGCGGGCGTGTTCCGTGGGCAGGCCGCGATCGACGCGGGACTCGTCGACGACCTGGCTTACGAAGACGAGCTAGCTGAGAAGCTCGGCTTCGACGGCGAGAAGGAAAAGCGAAAAGGCCTCGTCGAAGGCGGCCGCTATCTCTCGTTCAAACAAGCGAAGCTCTTCCGGCCTCTCAGACGCGAGCCGTACATCGCAGTCGTAACGGTCAAGGGGGCTATCTCCGAATCCGGCTCCCCGATGGGTCGTCGCTCGTCGATTGTGGCGGCGCTGCGTCACGCGCGTCGAGACCGCAGAGCGCTCGGCGTGCTTCTCTGGGTCGATTCCCCCGGCGGCTCCGCGGAAGCCTCGGATCTGATCCACCGGGAGGTTGTTCGCGTTCGTGACAAGAAGCCCGTGGTCGCCTACTTCGGCGAGGTGGCGGCGAGCGGCGGGTACTATGTCGCCGCGCACGCGAACGCCATCGTCGCACAGCCCCTCGGTCTCACCGGCTCGATCGGCGTCGTCTCGGCCCGCTTCTTGGCCTCCGAGTTGCTCGACCGCGCTGGCATTCGAACCGAGGTCCTCCGAACGGGGCCGCACGCCGACATCTATTCTCCGCACCGGGCGCTAACCGACGATGAGCGCCGCCTAATGGACCGCGAGCTCGACGCTTTCTACGACTCGTTCGTCGCGCTGGTCGCCGATGGCCGAGGGCGACAGGTCGACGAGATCGAGCCACTGGCCCGCGGACGTGTCTGGCTCGCCGCGGACGCACACCGCCTCGGCCTGGTCGACGAGCTTGGCGGGATGGACCGCGCCACCGAGCGACTCAAGGACGCTATCGGTGCGGCCCCTGGGGTCCGGCGACGGCTCCGCCCAATGATGGTCGCTAGCTACCGCCTCGAGCCGCCGCCTCCAGCGGCGCAACTCGGCCTCCGCGGCTCCATGTTCGAGGGTCTGGCGGACCTGGCCTTCCTGCTGGCCGAGAGCCCCACGGCGCTCTACCACGCGATTTCCATCCCCCGGATCCGCTGAGCTGCCGAAATTACGCTTTCGCCCGGGGGTCGTTTATCTTGGGGAGCGGGGAGGAACGATGAAGGCATTGCACATAGCGCTGGCCCTGTGGCTAGGGGTCGCCCTCGGCTGCGGCGCCTCACACAAACCAAAGCCCGGTTCGTTGCCCGAGGGCGCGACCTTTTACGGAGTCTGGCAGTCGCCCCAGTACGGCAACATGCACATGTGCCAGAGCGGCAAGCAAGTCGTCGGGGACTACGTCAAGAACGAGCGAGCAGGGCGAATCCAAGGTGACATCGACGGCGACCTGCTGATCTATCAGTGGGAAGACCGCCGAGAGCTGGTTCAGGGAAAACCCCAGGTTCGTCGGGGACATGGCTACTTCCGAATCGAAATCGGCGACGACGGCGACCAGTACATCAAGGGCGAATGGGGCATGGACGACGATCTCAGCGGTGGCGGACCCTGGAACGCGGTGAAGCTCCGCAAAGGTCAGCCTGACCGATGCACCGGCGTCGACGAGCCCGTGTCGCTCGAAGAGAAGCCTCACCCCTGGGACGAAGAGGACTAGGCGGTGCTACGCGGCGGATTCGTCCGCTGCTGGACAGAACACCACCGAGCAGCGCTTGCGGCGCTCCGCGCTGAGGCGAGCGCAGAGGTCCGCGAGATTCTCATCGTGGTCGACCACGAGGCCGGCGGTCGCTTCTCCATCGTCGTTGTAGGCGCAGTCGTCGAGAGCGACCCATCGCCCCTGCCATTCGGCGTCGGCGCAGATGTCCTGCCAGGACATGGGCACAGCTTCCGCTTCGGCGCCGGGAAGAACCGAGCCTCGGAAGTTGATGAATGAGTTACGTCGCTGTTCAGTCATGTTGCAGCCTCCGGCGGACCCTCTGCTACCAGCATCAAATCTCGCGAAGTCGGGCGAGTCTCCATCGCCTCTCGGGTCCACGCAAGGGGAATTAAAGCCTGGTGCCTCTATGGATCTGGGGTCAAGGCCTAAGCAAGAAACATCTTTGTTATCAGTTGCTTACGACGAAAACGACATGTAGGCAGGCCCCTGATTTGTGCATGGCGGTTGGAACTTTGCAGTCTTCCGGAGTTCGCTGGAGCGCGATCGGATCAGCCGGAGTGGACCACGCCGAGCGAATCAGCCTGCGAGGGCGTCGGCCAAGCGGTCTAGGTCGTCTCGGCTGTGCACCTCGGTGACCGCGATGAGGAGGTCTTTGCACCAGTCCACGCGGAACCTGCCCAGGTCGACGCCGGCGATGATCCCTTGCCCGATCAGTTGCGCCAGGACCTCGCGCGCATCCGGCCCTTTGCTTCGCAACACGAGCTCATTGAAGACCGGCGCACGGTACGGAAGCTCGAACCCGTCGAGCTTCTCGAGCTTCGATCGAAGATACCCGGCTGCGTTCAGACAGCGTTGCCCAGCTTCTCGAAAGCCTTGGCGGCCGAGCATGGCGGTGCGCATTCCCAAGGCGAGCGCGATCAGGCCGTGGTTGGTGCAAATGTTCGACGTCGCCTTCTCGCGGCGGATGTGTTGCTCACGAGTGGACAAGGTCAGGACGTAGCCGGGTTGCCCGTCCAAATCGACGGTTCGCCCGACGAGCCGACCTGGCATCTGCCGGACGAACGCCTGAGACGCCCCAAACAAGCCAACGCCCGGCCCGCCGTACTGGGGAGGAACTGCCAGCGCCTGGCCTTCCCCGACGCAGATGTCGGCCCCGCAGGCGCCCGGCGCGCGAAGCATCGAGAGCGCGTAGGGCTCTGCCGTTGCGGTTACGAGAAGGGCGCCGCCGGTGTCGGCTACGCTGCGAGCGGCATCGAGGTCCTCGACGCAGCCGAAGAAGTTTGGGTAACCCACCAGAACCGCGGCGGTTTTTTCGTTTACGAGCTTGGCCCCTGCGTTCCAGTCCGTCCGGCCGTCGGCTGCGAGGGGAGCGATGGCGATGGTGGCCTCGGTGTCCAGGCCCTGCAGATAAGCGCGAATCGTCTCTATGTACTCGGGATGCAGGCCCTCGCTCACGACGATGTTGGTCCGCCGTTTGATTCGGCGAGCCATCAGGACGGCCTCTGCCGCGGCGCTCGCGCCGTCGTACATCGACGCGTTGGCGACGTCGGTGCCGAAGAGCTCACAGACCATCGTCTGGAACTCGAAAATCGCTTGGAGAGTCCCCTGGGAAAGCTCGGCCTGATACGGGGTGTAAGCCGTGTAGAACTCGCTCCGCTGCAAGAGTTGATCGACCGCCGGCGGGACGTGGTGGCGGTACATCCCCCCTCCGAGAATGGAGAGCATCGGTGCGCCGGAGCTCGCCTGCGCCAGCGCGGAGAGGTGCTGCATGAGCTGCGGCTCGGCCAGGGCCGGTTCGAGGTCGAGCGCGCGTCCCAGACGATGCGCGGCGGGGATCGGCTCGAAGAGGTCGTCGATGTGCTCGACACCGACCCGGGCGAGCATGGCCCGAATTTCTTCTTCGGTGTGCGGGAGGTATCTCACGTTCGCGCCGGTCGCTCAGCCATCCAGGGTGCCGAGGTATTCCTCGTACTTGGCGGCGTCCATGAGCCCATCGAGCTCGGCCTGGTCGGAGGGGCGAATGGTGACGAGCCAGCCGTCTTCGTAGGGCCCTTCGTTCACGAGCTCCGGGCTCGACTCGAGGTCCGCGTTCACATCCACGACCTCGCCACTGACCGGCGCAAACAGCTCGCTGACCGTCTTGACGGACTCGATGTCGCCGAATCGCTCGTGAGCCTGAACGTCTTCCCCTGGAGCCGGCATGTCGACCAAGGTCACGTCACCGAGCTGTTCGACCGCGTAGGCGGTGATTCCGACGCGAATCACGTCGCCTTCGATCCGTGCCCACTCGTGCTCTTTGGTGTACTGAAGGTCCCTGGGGTACGTCACTGTCATCACCTCTTGTAAAACGGGGTGCTCACTACCACGGCGTCGACCACCTTGCCACGGATCTCGATGCCCAGGCTGGTCCCTACCTTGGCGAGGGCCAGGGGCACATAGCCGAGACCGATGTTCCGTCCAACCGTCGGCCCAGGGGACCCGCTGGTCACCTCTCCGACGGGCTTCCCGTCGGCCAGGATCGGGTAGCCATGACGGGCAATTCCGCGGCCCGTCATCTCGAATCCCACGAGCTTTCGTTCGAGTCCCGCCGCCTTGAGCGCTCGCAGCGCGTCCCGGCCGATGAAGTCGTTTCGGTCGAGTTTCACCACCCAGCCCAGGCCGGCCTCGAAGGGGTGGGTGTCCTCGCTGATGTCGTTTCCGTAGAGGGCGAGCTTGGCCTCGAGTCGCAGGGTGTCGCGAGCGCCGAGGCCGACCGGTTCGAGGCCATGGGG
>JBLYYU010000159.1:0-7006 GCA_048550275.1 Polyangiales bacterium | reverse complement strand
GTCGGCCAAGGCGGGGGACTCTCTTACGCCGGCATCGTCGCGTCAAGCCAAGGTGCTGACGAGCGCATGCGCGGCGTCGAGATCGATCTGCAGCGGATCGAGGCACGCGGGCAGGGCCGCTGTTTGCCCACGGCGGAGGGCGAGCGTGGAACCGCCCTGATGCAAGCCGACTCGCCCCTCGAGGATGGTGAGCGCGCGGAGGCGATCGTGCGTGCCGAGCTCGATCGAACCGGAGCCTGTCAATCGATGCAGGGCAAACACGTTGGAGCGGAGCGGGCCTTCTTTGCTCACGAGGGTCTCCAAGCGGGCGGTTCGATCGGCCTCAGCCGGGCCGGCGCGCCGGTGGATTTGTTCGAGGAGTGCTTCGCCGTTCGGACCGTTCCAGCGCGTCACCGCGAGTGCACGCTGCAGATGAAGCGCGCGCGGGCGTCCGTTCGGGTCGAGGTTTCCCGCGGAGTCGTAGTTCCGATTCCAATCCCAGTAGCGGTACGTGATGCCGCGCTTGCCCGGGGCGACGCGTTGAGGCTCGAGTAGAAAGACGCCCTTGCCGACCGCGTGCGGTGTTCCGGGCTCGATGAGAAAGAGGTCGCCGGGAGACACCGGAACGAAGGTCATCAGATCGTCCACGTCCCCGCCCGACTCGATGGTCGCCTCGACTTGTTGGCGTGAGACTCCGTCCTCGAAGCCGAGGTAGAGACCTGCGCCCGGCTCGGCGTCGACGATGTACCAGGCTTCCGGTTTGCCGCTTTCGTCGGCCCCGAGCTCCGGATCGTCGTCGCGAGGGTGGATTTGAACCGAAAGATTGTCGGCGGCGTCGATCAACTTGACCAGCAGCGAGGTCGAGCCGTCGGGCGCCTCCGCCCCGAGCAGCGCTGGATCGGCGCGCAGGACCTCGTCGAGCAGCGGGCCTTCGGCCAGCCGGCTTGGGAAGTCCGGCTCTACAGAGAGCTCCCAGGCCTCACCCACGGGACCCAGCGGCCCGAGATCGGCGTCCGCTTTGAGCAGCTCGCCGATTCGGCGGCCCCCCCAGGGGGTACGCGAGGGCGGCGTGAAGTTGTCCGGCCGCAAGAGCAGCGGGCGCCGCCAGTTATTTGTGCCTACTTTGTCCCACATGTAAGGTGACTTCGAACCCTATCGTAGCGCCCAAGGAGGTTTTTGATGGGATATTTGGGCAAGGAACGCCGAATTCATCGCATTTTCGTGACTCGCAACAGCGAATACCATGTTCGCCGCAATGTCTGTGTCGGTGTCCGCGACCGTCGGAGCGGCACATGGTTGAGTGGCCATCTGGCGCTTCGCAGTACGGTCTCCGGTGGGCTCAAGTTCCATGACAATGGTGCGATCAGTGCTTCGGAAGGGCTTCCGACCGTGGGCGAGTCGCTCTTCTTCATCGCTGCCGGTCGCGACTTGATTACCAGCCCTGTGCTGAACGTCGAGCGACCTCCGCGCGAAATCGTTCACGACTATCCGATGTGAACAGGTTCGAGGCGGGATGCTATATCCCGTCTCGTGTCGTCGGAGATGAAGACCATTCGTGTGGTGGCGGCCCTCGTCGAGCGTGACGGGCGGTATTTGATCACCCAGCGCAGAGAGACCGCGGTGCTGCCGCTGCTTTGGGATTTCCCAGGCGGCCGAGTTGAGGACGGCGAGACCGACCAGGCCGCGCTTGCGCGCGAGGTGACCGAACGCTTGGGCGCGAGCGTCGAGGTTGGGCAGTTGATCTCGTTCGTCAATCATCCGTACGAGAAGTACGCTGTCGATTTGTTCCTTTACGCATGCACGCTGCTGAGCGACGAGCTGAGCTGTAGCGCGGTCAAAGACTACGCTTGGGTCAGCTCGACGGAGATGGAGTCCTACTCGTTCACGCCGGTCGACGAGGCGTCGATGAGCAAGCTCCTCGGCGAGAGCTGAGCCGGACGAGCAGGACGGCGGAGGCGTCTACACGTCGTAGAAGATCGGTGGGCGCTTGCCGATGAAGCGCATGACCAAGTTGCGCGCTTCGTCCGGCAGGTTTTCGAACTGGACGCCCATACCGGGCTCGGACTCCGACGCGAAATCCATAGGATCGCGTACGAAGCGGACGTACCCGTCGCATTCGAATTCGAAGCCGCCCGGCAATGTCACCAGCATGCGGACCGAGGTGTCTTTCGGCAGGGCTTCGTAGGTCGCGAGGAAAACGCCGCCATGCGCGATTTCGCCGCTGAATCCAACGTAGAAATTCGACTGGGTGGTGGCGCCGAGGTTGGCTTCGAGGGCCAGCCGTTCGCTAGTGGGAATCGGGGCAGGGGGCGGGAGCAAGGAGCTCGGGAGCGGCCCGGGTGCGCCGGAACGCGCCCGCATGGAGGGCGGCCTACTCGCAACGGCCCGCGCCGAAGGCGAGACGCTCGGCGGTGGCGCGCTCTCGCGCGGGCGCTGTGACGGTGGTGCGCTCGCCGGCGGTTCGCTCGCAGGTGGCTCACTCGCAGGTGGCTCACTCGCGACCGGCGGTTCCGACGGTGGCTGACTGGCCGGTGGAGTGCTCGCCGGTGGAGTGCTCGCTGGCGGAGTGCTCGCTGGCGGAGTGCTCGCTGGCGGAGTGCTCGCCGGTGGTTCGCTTGCCGGTGGTTCGCTCGCCGGAGGGCGCTGCGACGCTGGGCGCTGCGACGCTGG
Source organism: Polyangiales bacterium (assembly GCA_048550275.1). Classification (GTDB taxonomy): domain Bacteria; phylum Myxococcota_A; class Polyangia; order Polyangiales; family Houyiibacteriaceae; genus SG8-38. Next base: position 4,357 of record JBLYYU010000159.1, on the reverse strand, counting down.
GCGTTCAGATGGCGCCGCGCTTCCCCGCGAGCGGAGCGAAATCGGCCGGTGTGAAGCCGGCGGCTCGGACGGCGGCGCGCTTGCGGGGGGCTCACTTGCCGGAGCGGGCTCTGATGCCGGTCGCGACGACGCGGGCCGTTCGGAAGCTGGGCGCTCGGAGGCGGAGGCCGGACGCACCGTGGGCTTGGTGGTCAGCGGAAAGAGGATGCCAATCACCTCTGCGAGGGCTTCGGTCGTCGTTTGGACGGCGGGGTGGTCGCTCTTGACGTCTTGGAGAAGCGCCAGGGTCTGACTGAGTGTCCCGAGCGCGCTCTTGACGCAGGTCTTACCGTCCGGCTCGGTCGAGGCGTACTCGGCCTCGAACAGCGCGCCGATCGACTTGGCCACGTTCTGGGTGAGCCGAAGAACGTCTTCTGGAACGTCCGCTTCTTGTTGGAGCGCTTCGAGTGCTTTGCCGAGCAGCTCGCGCGCCTCTCGCGCATCGCCCGCAGATGAGTAACCCATGCCTGGTTTTTCCCCCGTTTGCCTGGCTCTCAGAATACCGGGAGACGCCAGGAGGTCAAAGCTCCTTCACGAAGACTGCGCGTGAGCGGCCCGGCCCGGCGTAGTCCGCGACCTCGCTGGCCTCGAAGCCCATGGATTCGTGGAATCGGACGGGGCCCTCGTGGCCGACGGAGGCCAGGGCCTTGAGCCGCTTCATGCCCGCGGCCCGGCAGCGCTCGGCAAAATGCGCGTAGAGTTGCTTTCCGACCTGGCGGCGCCGATGGTCCGGGTGAATCCCGACCAGGTGGATATACCCGGTCGCTGAAGGCCCGGGCAGCATCACGCCGAGGAGAAAGCCGATGACCTGGCTGTCCTGCTCGGCCACGAGCGCATGCTCGCCGAACTCATAGAAAAACATGGGGTCGGCGCGCCGACCCGCAGGTCCGCCCCACCATTGGTCGAGCACCGAGATGATATAGTCGTAGTCGACTTTGGTGAGTCCCCGAATCTCCATCGTCACGAGAGCCGATAACACGAACGCCCCGAGAACGCACGGACACCCGGATCGCAGTATGTCTCAACCTCAAGTGTCAGCGGAGCGCGTGGGCGTCGCGTTTTGCCCGTTTTGCCACGAGTCATTCGAAGGGCGGACGGAGTGTCCCGAGCACGAGCTCACCCTGGTTCCCCTTGCCGAGCTTCCACGATCGCCCCGCGGCCGCCTGGACAGAGTGGAGGTCTTTGCGGACCCGCGGCTCGGCCGGGGCTTGCCGCTGCTCGGGGCGTCTCTCGTGCTGCTCGGGTTTCTGGCTCCCTTCGTCCGCTCCTCATCGCTCGTCGCGTCTGCACTGGAGGTGGCGATCGATGGCGCCGGAAACCTTTGGCTGACGCCGGGCGCGGCGCTCGTGTTGCTCTCGGTCCTGTGGCGGCGCCGGAGCGCGCAGGCCATGTCGTCCGCGCGCGGGGCGATCTTCGGGCTCTCGATCGGCGGCGCGCTGCCTTTGATCTATACGAGCAGGCGAATCTCGCTCGTGGCCGAGTCGCAGGGAGCGAGCGTGGATTGGCTTGCGGGCCTTTGGCTCATGGCGCTCGGGCTCGTGCTCGCGGCGCTTGGAAGCCCATGGTTCGGGCGGGTTCGCAGTCGACCGCGCTGAGCGTTAGGTGGCGCCGGGACCCGTCGGCAGGAAGATGTACCCCTGCTGCTGCACGACGCAGACCCGGTTCTTTCCGGCAACTCGTGCTCGGGCGACCGCGATGCTCGCCGCGTCGAGAAGCTCGCTGTGCGTGCGCACGTTGCCGCTCGGGTAGAGCCCGACGCCGACGGAGACCGTGACCAGCGGGCTCGCCGGGCAGACCGTCAACGGCATGTTCGAGACCTCTGAAATGATACTCTCGGACAGGGTGAGCGCTCGGGCAGGGCGCGTGTTGGGGAGGAGCAGTCCGAACTCGGTGGGGCGGTACCTCGCCACGAAGTCGGTCGGCCGGGTCGCGCGTTGTAGGCGTGCTCCTACTTCTGCGAGAACCTTCGCGGCGCAGTCCGGCCCCTGATCGCAGAGCAGGTCTCGGAAGTCGTCGATGGCGACGATGCAGCAGGCGAGCGGGTCCAAGTGGCGTTCGGCCTCTTCGAATTCGCTTTCGAGCTTAGCGTGAAATTCGAGATGGCCAGGCACGTCCCGAAGCTGAACGCTGTCCTCGGCGAAGCCGAGCTCGTTCTTGGCAAACTCGACATCGTCGTGGGTTCGCTTCACGCGAAGCATGTTCTCGAGCCGGTCCAACAGCTCCCTATCTCCGACGGTTTTCGAGAGCTGTTCGTCGGCGCCCGTCCGCATTGCGCGACCACCCATGTCGCCCCGTGGCGTCATGAGGACGACCGGAACGAAGCGATCCTGTGTGATCGACTTGATGACCTTGCAGGTGTCGATCCCGTTCAAGCCGGGCATGTTCAGCTCGAGAGCGACCAGATCGACGGGCTGAGCTCGGACTGCGTCGATCGCTTTTTGCCCACTGTCTGCGGCGATGACCTTGAGGCCCCGCGCCCGGAGCAGTTGGCAAACGTGCTCGCGGGTCGTCCGATCATCATCGGCAACGACGACAACTGCCTCCTCGACGGCTCGAGCGCTCCCCACCTCGCAAGAATAGCCGAGGTTGCCAGGTTTCGCGAACCTTGGCCGGCGAGTTTCCCTGAGCGCGTGACAGGTCTATACTGCTCGTGAGCGCGCGTCCGATGCGCGCGGGTCCTCAATGGAGCTCAAGCAGCAACTCAAATTATCGCAGCAGCTCATCATGACGCCGCAGCTACAGCAGGCGATCAAGCTGCTGCAGATGTCGCGAATGGAGTTGACCGAGCTCGTTCAGGAGGAGCTTCTCGAGAACCCCGTGCTCGAAGATGGGCCTGATCCTCGTGACGCGAACGCCGCGGGCGCAGAAGAAGCCGCTTCGCCGGAGGTCCAGGCGCACGAGGAACGGAAGCAGGAGATCGACTGGGAGCGCTACCTCGAGAACCAGTCGAACGAAGCGCCGATGCCGGCGGTGCGGCGTGGTCCGGACGAAGAGATGCCTGGGCTCGAGTCGACGCTGTCGAGCTCGGAAGACCTCAGCGACCACCTCGGTTGGCAGTTGCGGATGGGTGACTTCGTCGACGATGAGCGCCGCTTCGCCGTGCTGGTCGTCGGGAACCTCGACGACAATGGCTACCTGAAGCTCGAGAACATGACGCCCGAAGAAGTCGTGCCACGGCTCGCCACAGAGGCCGGCCTCGATCCGGAGGACGCCGAAGAAGTCCTCGCGATGATCCAACAGTTCGACCCGATCGGAGTTGCGTCTCGGTCGCTCGAGGAGTGCTTGCTGATTCAGGCGAAGCACTACGGCATGGACGATCTTGTGCTCCGCATCATCTCTGAGCACTTGGGCGACCTCGAGAAGCGCCACTACCCGGCGGTCGCGAAGGCATGCGGTTGTCCTCTCGACGAGGTGTACGACGTCGCGCAGATCATCGCCGAGCTCGAACCGCGCCCGGCGCGCCGATTTCAGAACGAGGAGCCCCGGTACATCATTCCCGACGTGTACGTGCACCGGGTAGGGGAGGAGTACTACGTCGTCGCCAACGACGACGGGATGCCCAAGCTCAAGATCAGCGGCTTCTACCGCTCGGCGATGGCCGATGACCCCAAGGCCAAGGAGTACATCCAGGACAAGCTGCGGAGCGCGCAGTGGCTGATTCGGAGCATCGACCAGCGGCGCAAGACCATCGTCAAAGTCACCGAGTGCATCGTCGAGAAGCAGCAGGACTTCTTCGACAAGGGGATCGAGCACCTCAAGCCCATGATTCTGAGGGATGTGGCCGAGGCCGTGGGGATGCACGAGAGCACCATTTCCCGCGTAACCAGCAACAAATACGTCCACACGCCCAGGGGCACTTTCGAGTTGAAGTACTTCTTCAACAGCGCCATAAGAAGAGACCACCAGAGCGACATCGCCTCCGAAAGCGTGAAGCAGGCGATCAAGCAGATCATCGGTGGCGAAGACGACAAGGCCCCATTGTCAGACCAAAGAATCGTTGAAATACTCGGTCAAGACGACATCAAAATTGCCCGCCGCACGGTCGCGAAGTATCGCGAAATGCTCGGGATCCTTAGTTCATCAAAACGTAAGAAGTACTTTTAGTCGCAGGAGATTCGATGCGTATTAGCTACACATTTCGCAACATGGAGTCGTCGGACGCCGTCAAGAGTCACGCATCGGACAAGATTGCCAAGATCCAAAAATACATGAGGGCTCCGCTCCACGCGGAGTTCACCTTTTCCACGGAGCGGCACCTTCACCGTGTCGACCTGAATCTGACTGGCGACGGCCACCAGTACGCGGGCCACGGGGACTC